>CAZULR010000118.1:0-3115 GCA_964621235.1 uncultured Acidimicrobiaceae bacterium | reverse complement strand
GGGTACATGGCCCGGAAGGTGTCCGGGGCCAGCCGGGAGTCCTTGGCCAGGTAGAGGCGCCCGCCGGCCGCCAGGACGAGCTCGTCGAACCCGTCGAGGAGCGGGCCCAGCTCCTCGCTCCCGACCAGGAGGTCGAGGGCCAGGGTCCACCCGGGCATGGGGAACGACAGGGGACCGGGGTCGGCCGGGCCGAACCGCTTGAGGACGTTGACGAAGGCGGCGAGCTTGACCTTGGTCAGTCGCTCGATGACCTGGCGCACGACCTCGCCCCCGGCGTCGGGCACCACGAACTGGTACTGCAGGAAGCCGCGTCGGCCGTAGAAGCGGTTCCACTCGCCGATCCCGTCGAGCGGGTGGAAGAAGCCGGTCATGTGGTGGGGCTTGGCCAGCTGAGGATGCCTCGGGGCCTTGCGGTACCAGAACTCGTTGATGGCGCCCACGCTCATCGGGTTGAGCAGACCGCTCGGCGGAGTCAGCGGGATGCGGGCCAGTTGGCGGGGCACGAACCTCCGCACCTTGTCGGGACGGGCCAGGCCGGGCGGGAGGTCGGCCAGACCGGCGTGGTCGCCCCGGGTGAGGACCGAGCGTCCGAGGCGGCTGCCACTCGACTGGCAGTCGATCCAGGCCACCGAGTAGCGGTAGTCGTCGTCACCCGACTGCATCTTCGCCATGATGTCGTCGAGGTCCACCGCCCGTTCGGTGTCGACCAGCAGGTAGCTGCTCTCGACCGGGATCATCCGGATCGTGGCGTCGGTGACGATGCCCGTGAGGCCCATCCCGCCGCACGTGGCCCAGAAGAGGTCGGGGTCCGAGTCCGGGGTGACGGTGTGGGTCCCCGTCGGCGTGACGAGGGTCATCGAGGTGACGTGCGAGCAGAAGCTGCCGTCCACGTGGTGGTTCTTGCCGTGGATGTCGGCGGCGATCGCCCCGCCCACCGTCACCAGCCGGGTGCCCGGAGTCACCGGGACGAACCAGCCGAGGGGCACGAAGCGCTCCATGAGGGTCTGCAGGCTCACGCCGGCCCCGACGGTCACCAGGCCGGCCTCCAGGTCGACGGAGTGGACGGCGTCGAGCCAGGTGGCGTCCAGCACGGTCCCGCCGGCGTTCTGGGCGGCGTCGCCGTAGCTGCGGCCGAGACCCCGGGCCACGAGGCCCCGGCCGTGGGCACCCCCGGCCGAGGCCGCGACCGAGGCGGCCATGGCCTCGTCGACGATGCCCGGGTGGACGGCGTGGACCACGTCGGCCGACGACGACGCCGTCCGTCCCCAGCCGGTCAGGAGCTCACGGGTCGCGTGGGGCGGGTCGGGTGGGCGGGGAGCCGGGGGCGTGCGGCGGGCGCTCATCCGGCGTAGGCCCCGACGGCGAACAGGATCACCCAGCACGCCCCGTAGATCTGCAGGCGGTGGTCGTGCAGCGCCAGCTCCTCGGGGGCGGCGCCGGCCCCCGAGTCGAGCAGCCGCAGCACGTGGAGGAGGGCGATCACGAACGGGATGATCGTCAGCTGGAACCACACCGGGTCGTGCCCGGGGTGAACCTGGCTGGCCCGCTCGAAGGCCCAGAGGCAGTAGGCGCTGACCGTCACCGCCGCCGACAGGGTCCGCACCGACCGGAGGAACGACGGGGTGTAGGCGCCGAGCGTCTGGCGGACGGCCGCGTGGTCGGTGTCGTCCTCGGCCAACAGCTGCTTCTCCCCGGAGCGCTTGCCCGTCACGATCAGGAGCGAGCCGAAGGAGACCACGATGAGGAACCAGTTCGACAGCGGCACCGAGGTGGCCACGCCACCGGCGACGGCCCGCAGGATGAACCCGGCACTGACACAGGCGAGGTCCAGGATCGGCTCGTTCTTGAGCCCCGACGAGTAGGCCAGCTGGACGGCCACGTAGGCGCCCATGACCGCGCTGAGGTGCCACCCGGCCAGCCACGCGCCGAGTCCCACCGAGGCGACCAGCATGACCACGGCCAAGGTGAGGGCGAGCGGGACGGGGACCGTCCCGATGGCCACCGGCCGGTTCCGCTTGGTGGGATGGAGCCGGTCGGCCTCGGCGTCGCGGGCGTCGTTGAGGTAATAGGTGCCCGAGGCGGCGAGGCAGAAGATCCCGAAGGCGGCCCCTGCGTGCCACAGCACGGTGCCGTGGAGGAGGACGCCGGCCGCACCCGGGGCCACGAAGACCAGGAGATTCTTGACCCACTGGCGCGGTCGGGCCAGGCGGACGAGCCCGTGCACCAGCGACTCCGGCTTTCCGGGGGGCGGGGCGGGGTGTTCGTCGGAGCTGTCCACAGCCTCAGCCGGAGTCGTCAACGGGTCCTCATGGGTGGTCGGAGTCGGGCCCCGATCCATCGCGACCGGGTCGTCCGGACCGGCGGTGGGGCGCCCCCCCAGGGTAGGGCAGCGGGGCCCCGACGGTGGACGATCCGTGCCCGGTGGAGGTCCGGTCGGGTCCCGGATGGGCCTGACGGTCCGTCAGCGCCTAGTATCTGCCGCCGTGAAGCGCCCCTATCGAGTGGTAGTCGCCAAGCCCGGGCTGGACGGGCACGACCGAGGAGCCAAGGTCATCGCCCGGGCCCTCCGTGACGCCGGGTTCGAGGTCATCTACACGGGCCTCCACCAGACGGCGGACCAGGTCGTCCAGGCGGTCATCCAGGAGGACGCCGACGCCGTCGGGCTGTCGCTCCTGTCGGGTGCCCACCTCACCCTCGTCCCCCGGGTCATCGACGGCCTCCGGGAGCAGGGCCGGGACGACGTCCTGGTTATCGTGGGGGGCATCATCCCCGAGGCGGACATCCCCGTGCTCAAGAAGATGGGCGTGGCCGAGGTCTTCACCCCGGGCGCACCCCTTCCCGCCATCGGTGCCTGGCTGGGCGAGGCACTCGACGAACGGGAGCGTGGCGAGGGCGACTGAGCCCACCGGCGCCCGGGCCGCACGCCGGTCGCCCCGATCCGCACCGTCATCGGCCCGGAGGGCCGCCCGTCCCGCTGGGGACCGGCGACGGCCCGGGCGGCAGCACACGAAGTCGAAGTCAGCATGTAGTCGCAGTCGGAACACGAACCAGCCAAGCAGGCAGAGAGGAACGGATCCGGTGGATCTCTTCGAATACCAGGGGAAGCAGTACTTCG
>CAZULR010000117.1:0-7543 GCA_964621235.1 uncultured Acidimicrobiaceae bacterium | reverse complement strand
CCGTCCGCCACGACCCACGCGGTCACCACCTCGCCCCACTCGTCGGACGGCGTGCCGGTGACGGCCACCTCCACCACACCCGGGCAGCGCGCCAGCACGTCCTCGACCTCCGTCGGGTAGACGTTGAACCCACCGGAGATGATGAGCTCCTTGGACCGCCCGCGGAGCACCAGGTAGCCGTCGTCGTCGGCGCCGAGGTCGCCGGTGGCGAACCACGGGCCACCCCCGTCGCCGAGGTCGCGGAACGCCTCGGCGTTGGCGGCGTCGCGCTCGAAGTACCCGTCGAACACGTTGGGACCCCGCAGCAGCACCTCGCCCGCCGGGTCCAGGGCCACCTCGACGCCGGGCAGCGGGAACCCGACCGTGCCGGCGCGGCGCTCGCCGACGTAGGGGTTCGACGTGTTCATCAGCGTCTCGGTCATGCCGTAGCGCTCGAGGACGGGGCTGCCCACGGCGGCGGACACGGCGGCGTGCAGCGTGGCCGGAAGCGGCGCTGATCCCGACACGCACAGTCGCAGTCCGGAAAGGTCCGAGGCGCGTCCGGCGGTGAGCAGCCGGTGGTACATGGTCGGCACCCCGAAGAAGAGGCTGGCCGCCTCGTCGCGCACCGCCGCCGCCACCGCGTCCGGGTCGAACGCCGCCAGCAGCACGGCCGACCCCCCGGCCGTCAGGGTCCCGTACGCCCCGACCACCAGGCCGTGGGCGTGGAACACCGGGAGGCAGTGGACGAGGCGGTCGTCCGGGGACATCCGCCAGGCCCGGGTGACCGACTCGACGCCGGCCAGCAGGTTGCGGTGGCGCAGCACGGCGCCCTTGGGTGTCCCGGTGGTCCCCGAGGTGAAGCAGATCAGTGCCGGGTCGTCGGGTTCCGCCTCGTCGAGCCCACCCGGGTCGCCGTCGGGGAGCTCGAGGTCCGGACCGCAGACCACGACGGGGCCGGGCGCGGCGCCCCGGACCCAACGCGCCTGGTCGGGCCGGTCGACCACGGCGGCCGAGGCCCGGACGTCACGCACGATGTGTGCCAGCTCACGCTCCCCGTACGCGGTGTTGGCCGGCACGACCACCAGCCCGGCCCGCAGGGCGCCCACGTGCGCGACCAGCGCGTCGACCGACGACGCCGTGGACCACACCAGCCGCTGGCCCGGCTCGAGGCCCGCGGCCCGCAGCCGCCCGGCGGCCCGGCGGGTCGCCGCGTCGAACTCCCCGGCCGTCCACCAGCGCCCGTCCTGCTTCCACAGCCGGTCCGAGGGGTCGACGTCCCACCGGGTGCGCCAGCGGTGCAGGAGGGTGCCGGCGTCCGTCAGTCCGGGCGCGCCGCCACGTCCGTCGGTCACCAGTGGGTCGTCCGCATCCAGATGGTCACGCCAGGGGCGCACGTCGGCTCCTCGTCACGGGCGACGGCCGGCCGGGGTCTGCCCCCGATGGCTCCCCCGGCGGCGCAGCCGCGCCCTAGTCTTAGTCCACCGTCGTAGTCCACAACTCGAGGAGGCTTCATGGGACTCATGGACAAGGTCAAGGCTCAGGCCGAGATCGGCCTGGCCAAGGCCAATGAGGCCACCAAGGCCGGTCAGGAGAAACTCGACCAGGTCACGGCCAAGCACAAGGCCGACACCATGCTGCACGACCTCGGCGCCGCACTGTACGCCGAGCGGGTCGGTCGGGGCACCGATGCCACGACGGCCGACGTCGAGCGCCTGGTCACCGACCTCCAGGCCTACGAGGCCGAGTACGGAACCCTCGAGCCGTGAGCGCGGGGGCCGACAACCTGACGACGGGCGCCCGCCGACGGGTGGCCATCGTGCCCCACACCCACTGGGACCGGGAGTGGTATGAGCCGTTCCAGTCCTTCCGGCTGAAGCTCGTCCGACTGATCGACGACCTGCTGGACCTGATGGAGCGGGACAGCTCCTACGGCCACTTCCTGTTCGACGGGCAGCTGGCCATGATCGACGACTACCTGGAGATCCGACCCCAGAACGAAGGCCGCCTGCGGGCGCTGGCCGCCGCCGGCCGCATCACGATCGGCCCCTGGTACATCCTCATGGACGAGTTCCTGGTGTCCGGCGAGACCATCGTGCGGAACCTCCAGAAGGGGATCCTGCGCGGCAGTGCGTTCGGCGCGGTCATGGAGGTCGGCTACCTGCCCGACATGTTCGGTCACGTCGCCCAGATTCCCCAGCTCCTGGACCAGGCCGGGCTCGGGCACGCCGTGGTGTGGCGGGGTGTGCCCTCCGCGGTCGACAGCTCCGCGTTCGTGTGGACGGCCCCGGACGGATCGAGCGTCCGGGCCGAGTACCTCGTCGCCGGCTACGGCAACGGGGCCGGCCTGCCTGAGGACGCCAAGCAGCTCGTGCGGCGACTGGCGGCCTGGGAGGCGGAGTTCGCCTCGTTCCTGCCCGACGGCGCGCCGATGCTGGTCATGAACGGCTCCGACCACCTGCGCCCCCAGCCCTGGCTCGGCCGGGTGGTCGCCGAGGCCAACCAGATCCAGGACGACTTCGCCCTGGCGGTGACGTCGCTGCCGGAGTACCTCGCCGGGTGCACCACGGACGGCCTCGTCGAATGGACCGGTGAGCTGCGGTCCGGCTTCCGGTCCAACGTGCTCATGGGGGTCGCCTCGAACCGGGTCGACGTCAAGCAGGCGGCCGCTCGCGCCGAGCGCTCGATCGAGCGGATGGCCGAGCCCCTGTCGGCGCTGTTCGTCCCCGCCGAGCGGTGGCCCGGCGCGTTCCTGGACGTCGCCTGGACCCTGCTCATCCGCAACTCGGCCCACGACTCGATCTGCGCCTGTTCGGCCGACGAGGTGGTCGACGCGGTGAGCCACCGGTATGCCGAGGCACGCCAGATCGGCGACGGCCTGACCCGACAGGCCCTCGAGGCCATCGGCGGCTCCATGGCGAATGCCGGACCGGTCGTGGTCAACCCGACCGCTCGGGAGCGCTCCGGACTCGTCGAGGTCATCGTGCCGGCCGTCGGCGACCCGGGACCCGATGTCCAGGTCCTGTCCGAACGGGCCGGCCTGCCGGGATCGGTCACCCTCGACGGCGAGACGGTGCGCACCATGCTCGGCCTCATGCAGGGGGCCAGGCTCGATGACCAGGCCTACGTGACCGACGTGAGCCTGAGCGAGGACGACACGGGCCTGGACGTCACCGTGGTGATCGGCCCCGAGCCTCGCGAGGGCGTGCCCCTCGAGGAGGTGAAGGTCGAACTGTTCGACCGCCTCGCGGCACGGCCGGACGTCGAGGTGCGGCTGTTCATCGACCAGCCGGCGGTCCGTCGGCTGGTCGCCCTCCAGGCGCCGGTGCCGAGCTTCGGCTGGTCCCGCTTCGCACCCGCACCGTTGCGCCACCCGGCCACCTCCACGGTGCAGGCCGACGGTGGGGTGACCCTCGCCAACGGGATCCTCGAGGTCGTCGTCGACCCCACCGACGGAACGTTCTCCCTCGACGGGGTGTCCGGCTACGGGCGCCTGGTCGACGGCGGCGATCACGGGGACACCTACAACTACTCGCCCCCGACCAACGACACCCTGGTCGACACCCCCACGTCGGTGGTGGTCACCCCCGGCGAGGTCGGCCCGGTCCGGACGACCGCGGACATCGTGGCGACCTACACGTGGCCGGAGTACGTCGACGGTTCGGCCCACGCCCGCGTCGGCGAACGTGAGGTGACGGTCACGACCTCGCTCGAACTGCGCGCCGACGAGCCCCTGCTGCGGGTCCGCACCCGGTTCGCCAACCCCTCCCGAGACCACCGCCTGCGGGTCCACCTGCCGCTGCCCGAGGCCGCGGCCACGTCCCGCGCCGAGTGCGCGTTCACCGAGGTCGAGCGCGGGCTGACCGCCGAGGGGCGGTCCGAGGAGTTCGGGCTGCCCACGTTCCCCTCGCGCCGGTTCGTGCGCGCCGGAGGCCTGACCGTGGTCCACGAGGGCCTTCTCGAGTACGAGCTCGTCGACATCGACGACGGGGCCGACGGCGGGCCGCGGGCTGGGACGCTGGCCCTGACGCTGCTGCGGGCCACCGGGATGCTGTCCAGGCTCGGCATGGCGCTTCGGCCGCTTCCGGCCGGACCGATGGACGCCATCGACGGACCCCAGATGGTCGGTCCGGTCGACGTCACCTACGCGCTGGCGGTCGGGGACCACGACCCGTGGGCTCTGGCGGACGACGTGCTCGTGCCGCTGCAGGCGACCGGCTCCTTCGGTGGGGGTGACCGACCCGACCGGGGTAGCGCCCTGTCCGTCGACGGCGCCCAGGTCTCGTCGGTACGACGCCAGGCCGGCGCGCTCGAGGTGCGCGTCTTCAATCCGACCGACACGACGGCGACCGTCACCCTGCGGGGGCGTGCCGGCTGGCTGGTCGACTTGCGCGGCCGACCCGTGGCGCCGTTCGAGGAGACGTTCCCCCTACGACCCCACGGGATCGCCACCGCCCGGCTCGACGGCCGCTGAGCCGCTCTGCCGGCTGACGGCGGACTCACCCCGCTCGCGCAGCTCGTCGAGCTCGCGCAGGACCTCACCCAACCGCTCCCAGCGCATGGTGCGACGGCTGTCGGCCCCGGGCTCGGAGCCGGCCCGGATGAGCTTCCACATCTGGACGCGGCCGAGGTCCTTCAGGCTCCGGGTCCGCAACGGCCGCGTATCGATGTTGTCGGCGTCCTCGGCCTCGAGCGCCTGCTTGAACTCGTCCGAGATGAGCACAGTGCCGGGCCGGGCCACGTTGACGAGGCGGCTGGCCAGGTTGACCACCGGGCCGTAGAAGTCGCCGTCCTTGACCAGGACCGGGCCGACGGCCAGTGCCACCCGCACATCGGACAGCAGGTCGTCACTGGCGTAGGCCTCGGCCAGGCTCAACCCGATCTGGGCGGCGCCGGTGGCCGTCTGGACGACGAACATCACCTCGTCGCCGATCATCTTGACCACCCGTCCGCCGAGGGCGACCACCGTGTCGTGGGCCAACTCCTCGAACCGGGCGACCACGGCGGCGAGCTCCTCGTCCCCCAGGTGCTGGCTGAGCACGGTGAACCCGACCATGTCGGCGAAGCCGACGGCCATGACCGGGCGCACCCCTTCGTCGACTCCGCGAGTCCGGTGGAGCATGGCCCGGCGGGTGGCCGCCTGCAGGTGGCGGCGCCACACGTACTCGAGGAGGCGGGTCATCGCCGGGATCGACGCCTCGGCCTGCCGGGCGAACTCGTCGGCGTCGAGGACGCTGTCACCCGTGCTCATGAGGATGGGCGTGGTTCCCGGTGCCGTCTCGGCCTCAGCGATCCGGGCCATCGACGAGCCGATCACCCGGGCCATCTGGACGGCCGAGTCCAGATCGACGATGCCCAGGGCCACCAGTGCCTGGAACAGCTGGACGGCCTCGATGTCCATGTCGGTGAAGGCGGGCTCGTCGTCGTCCACGTCGAGGAATCCGAGTGCCCGCCAGAACCGCTTGGCCACATCGAGGGGAATGTCGGTCCGACCGGCCACCTCGGACTGGGTCAGTCTGTGCCCCACCGGCACCAGCAGGTGGTCGACCACCAGCAGGTCGAGCACATCGTCCTCGACAGCGCGGTCGATCTCCTCGTTGCCACAGCCCAGCTCCAGAAGCAGGAACCGCACCCTGGCGAGTGCCTCCACTCTGGCGATGTCACCGTCCTCGCGCTCCGCGGACGGTGACGGATTGGTGGGCACCTCCCCACCCTAGGCGGCGGCGCCCCCCGTGGCGTGTAATCGCCGGGTGCCTACACTGGCCGTGTGACCCACCCCGGAGCGCGCCAGCTGAGCCCCGACCTCGGCCTGGGCGACCGGGCCGTCCTCGTGCCGATCAAGGCGTTCCACGAGGCCAAGGGGCGCCTGGACCATGCGCTGACCGCATCGGAGCGGGCCGACCTCGCCCGGTCGATGGCGACGCGTGTGCTCGAGGCGGCGGCACCGCTCCCGGTCGCCGTGGTGTGCGACGACAGCGACGTGGCCGACTGGGCCCGTGCCCGGGGGGCGTTGGTGGTGTGGGAGCCCGGTCGGGGCCTCAACGGCGCCGTCGAGGCCGGTGTCGACCACCTGCAGGCTGCCGGCGTCCTCCAGGTCACCGTGTCCCACGCCGACCTGCCCCTGGCGACCGGCCTGGCCGCCGTGGGCCTGGGCTCCGGCATCACCCTCGTACCGGACCGCTACGGCAACGGCACCAACGTGATCGCGCTGCCCGCCGATGCCGGCTTCCACTTCTCCTACGGGCCGGGCTCGTTCGCCCGCCATCGGACCGAGGCCGAGCGACTGGGCCTGCCGGTGCGGGTCCTCGACCTGCCCGACCTGGCGTGGGACGTCGACGAGCCCGCGGACATGGTCCCCGTGGCCGTGCGCGGCGCACCGACCACGTGACCGACGGCGCGCCGCCTCCGGCACCCGTGCGGCTCACGTCCGGACTGCCCACCGGCGACCTGCTCGACACCGTCACCGTCACCGTCGACCTCCCGGTCCCCCCGGTCGCGCTGGCCGTCGGCGCCCATCCCGACGACATCGAGTTCGGGGCGGGCGCCACGATCTCCCGGTGGGCGGCCGCCGGCTGCCGCGTCCACTTCCTGGTGCTCACCGACGGGTCGAAGGGCACATGGGACCCGGAGGCCGATCTCACGGCACTGGTGGCGGCGCGTGAGGACGAGTGCCGCCAGGCCGCCTCGCGCCTGCTCGGGGGTGACGTCGACCCGGCCGACCGCGTGCAGCTGCTGGGCGAGGTCGACGGCGAGCTGGTGAACGGGCCGGACCAACGCCGCGCCGTGGCCCGCGCCATCCGAACGGTGCGGCCGGACGTGCTGCTCGGTCACGACCCCTGGCGCCGCTACCGCCTCCACCCCGACCATCGGGCGGCCGGGTTCCTCACGTTGGACGCCCTGGTCGCCGCCCGGGACCCCCACTTCCTGCCCGAGCTCGGCCTCGCCCCGCACCGACCGGAGGCGCTGCTGCTGTGGGAGGCGGACCTCGTCAACCACGTCGAGCGCTGTCCCCTCGACGCTGCGGCGGCCAAGGTCGATGCGCTGCTGTGCCACCACAGCCAGCACGAGAGCACGATGGGGCTGTCCGACGCAGCCGGTGGGGACGCCACCGACGCCGACGCCTTCGCCTCCCGGATCGCCTGGCAGCTCGCCCAGCACGGTGCCGTGGCCGGGCTGGACGCCGGCGAGGCGTTCCACCTGATCGACCGGCTCTAGCCGGACACCCCGGTGGGGCGGGGCCGCCCGGTGCCCGCCCCCGGGCGCGCCGACGGGGGCCCGGAGGCCCCCGTCGAGTGCCGGACGGCGAACGTGTCGCCGCGTCGTCGTCCTACCGCTTGCGTGCGGTGGTCTTCCGGGCAGCCGTCTTGCGGGCGGGAGCCCGCTTGGCGGCGGTCTTGCGTGCCGGAGCCTTCTTGGCCGCGGTCTTGCGAGCCGGAGCCTTCTTGGCCGCGGTCTTGCGAGCCGGAGCCTTCCTGGCTGTGGTCTTGCGAGCCGTGGTCTTCTTGGCCGCGGTCTTGCGAGCCGGAGCCTTCCTGGCCGTGGTCTTGCGAGCCGTGGTCTTCTT
>CAZULR010000116.1:0-7546 GCA_964621235.1 uncultured Acidimicrobiaceae bacterium | reverse complement strand
GCGAAGATGCCGCCGTCCGAGGCCGCCAGCCAGTAGCCGCCGCCGTCCGGCGTGGCGTCCATGTGGACGATCGGCTTGTTGAGCGCCAACGCGCCGGTGGACCCGTAGAACTGGGCGTCACCGAAGGCGAAGATGCCGCCATCGGACGCCACCAGCCAATAGCCGTCGCCGTCGGGGGTCGTGGCCATCGCCACGATGGGCTTGTTGAGGTGCCAGCCGCCCGTCGAACCGTAGAAGCCCGCGTCGCCGAAGGTGAAGATGCCACCGTCGGACGCGACCATCCAGTAGCCCTTGTCATCCGGTGTCGAGACCATGTCCACGATCGGCTCGTTGAGCGCGAGTCCCACCGTCGAGCCCAGTGAGGTGGCGGCTCCGAAGGTGAAGATCCCACCGCTGGACGTGGTCAGCCAGTAGCCCTGCAGCCGCTGTTGTCGGTGGTTGACGCTTCCCGGGCCGCTGGTCGGCGGCGCCGTCGTGGTCGTCGTGGACGTGGGTGGCTCCGTGGTGGTGGTCGGCGCCACCGTCGTGGTCGTGGTGGTGGGCGGCAGGGCCGTGGTCGTGGTGGTGGTCGGCGCCACCGTTGTGGTGGTCGTGGTGGTCGTCGGTGGCACCGTCGTGGTGGTGGGCGACACGGCCGTGGTCGTGGTGGTGGTCGGCGGCACCGTCGTCGGCGTCACCCCCGTCGTGGTGGTGGTCGGCGCCACGGTCGTGGTCGTCGTGGGTGGCACCGTCGTGGTCGTCGTCGGCGTCACCCCCGTGGTGGTGGTGGTCCCACCGCCCGTCCCCCCGCCGGAGGAGCCGCCGAGGAGCGCTGGCAGCGACGAGCCGCTGACGGCGTCGGGGCCCCCGGTCCCGGCGTAGGCCTCGAAGGTGTGGAGGAAGGCGGGAGCGATCTGGGTGGCCGGCCACCAGGGCGGGATCCCGCCGCCGTAGTAGCCGCCGAAGTTGACCTCGGACACGTTGATCCGTATGGCCGAGGCGGCGACGGGGGAGAAGGCGAACTGCAGGACGTGGTTCCGGTACTGGCCGGTCTCGGTGGCGACCGTGGTCCAGGTTCCGTTCACGTCGGCCGACAGGGTGTAGTTGCGGACCGAGGAGGCGGTCGAGCCGGCCGACTGGGTGTCGACCACGATGCGGTCGATGGTGGTCGTCTTGGCGAAGGTGTCGGTCAGGCTGGGGGTGATGTCGCCGCTGGCCGAGGTCCAGCCGAGTCCGTAGCCGGCGGGGTTGCCGTTGATGGCCGAGGCGGCCGTGCCGCTCGAGGCCGTGGCGCTGGCCCCACCGGCAGCCGAGGCCACGTCGGTGCCGTAGGTCTCGGTCGGGCCGACGGTCAGGGTGTCACCGGCCGGGTAGGTGAGGTAGGCGACCTGGCTCGACAGGGGCAGGGTGTAGGTGGTGCCCGACGCGGCCTGCACCGTGGTGGCGTTGCCGTACTCGGTGGTGACCGTGACCGGGTCGGTCGACCCGCTGGGCGAGGTCAGGGTGACGGTGGCAGTGACGGGCAGGCCGTCGCTCCACACCGCGGCCAGATCGGTGCCACCCGGCGAGGTGGCGCCGAAGTCGGCCTGGAAGGTGTGGGGGATGCCGGTGGCCGGCATCGCCACGTAGGGGCGGCCCGCCAACAGCCGGCTGGTGGTCATGGTGGTCAGGGCGGCGGGCTTGACGTAGTCGTCGCCGCTGGAGGTCTGGATGAGGGAGAAGCTGATGCCGTCATTGCCCCAGGATCCCTCGTCGAAGAAGTAGTTCTCGACGGGCACTCCCAGCACCTTCTGCCACACCAGGGAGCTGGCCATGTTGTCGGCCTGGGCCAGGTAGTCGTAGTCGCCGTCGCTCCACCAGCCCACCTCCGTGAACCACAACGGCTTGGCACCGAGCAGCGCCTGGACCTGGCGGACCTGGGCGGGGTTGTTGTCCTCGTCGAAGGAGTCGTTCGAGCCCGTGTAAGGGTGGATGGCGGCCACGTCCATCCAAGCCAGCCCGCCGGCGGTGACGAGCTGCTGCCACCACCATGGCACCATCTCGAGGGTCGACCCGCCGATCACCGTCGAGGTCGTGCCCGGCTCGACCGACTTGACGGCCTGGTAGAAGGGCTTGAGCACCGAGGTGACATAGGTGCCGCCGTTGCCCCAGCCGGTGTTGTTCGACTCGTTCCACGGCTCCCACACCGTCACCGGGGCGCAGTTGCCACAGCCCGTGGGCACGGTGGCGTAGTGGGCCACCAGGGCGGCGACGTCACCCTGCCAGAACCCGCCGTTGACCAGGGCCGTGGGCACGGCGGTGCCGTCGCTGACCTGGATCCAGTAGGCGACGTGGTCCTGCTTGGCCAGGTACGCGGCCTGGTAGGGGTCGGTGCCCAGACCGGCGAAGGTCATGGCCGAAGGCCCGCAGGTGGCCGCCGTCGGGCTCGAGGCGTTGCAGTTCGGCAGGACCGAGCCCCAGTTGACGGTGGTGATGCTGCGCAGGCCCGACAGGCCGAGCTGGGCGTTGAGGGCCACGCCACGGGGGTCGGCCGGACCTCCGGAGCCCGAGCCGCTCGGCAGGGTGGCGAAGTTGAGGTTGTCACCGCCAGCCCCCACCGCGTACGGAAGGCACGTCGTGCCCACCGTGGTGGGCGGGGTCGTCGAGGTGTCGATCAGGCTCGCCTGCACCTCGTAGGGTCCGGGGGCCGTGTCAGCCGCGGGGATGGTGAGGGACATGTCGGCGAGGCCGGTGGCGTTCGTCGGGAGCGGCACCACGGTCGGCGGCGGTACCGTCTCGGCGGTCATGGTGGCGTCGTTCTCGATCGAGTACGCCAGCTCGAGGTGGCTCGCCTGTGAGGTCCACCAGGCGTCGAAGGTGGCGTCCACCACGGGGGCGACGCCCGGGGCGAAGTAGTTGCCCGTCGCCGGCGTGGTGACGCCCGCGCCCCAGCCCAGGGTGTCCGGCGGTGCCTGGATGGCGCCCAGGTAGGCCTGCACGCTGGCCAGCGAGAACGACGAGATGGCGTCGGCCGCACCGTTGAACGGGGGCCCGCTCTGGAAGTAGAAGGTGGTGCCGATGAGCGCGAAGTTACGGCCGCCGAAGTTCAGGCTGCTGCCGAGCGTGGTCGATCCCTCGAGCAGGCCAGCGGGCGACGTCGCCTCCATGGTGTAGAGCGGGTCGGCCGTGTAGATGGTCCCGTCGGCGCCCTGGACGGCCTGTGCCGGGTAGGTGAACTGGGTGCCCGAGGCCGTCCGGATGCCGTTCAGCTCGATGTTGGGCGCACCGAACGTCGACAGCACCTTGCCGGTGGGGCTGACGGTCTCCACGTAGCCGTTGGCCGAGTAGAGGAGGTTGCCTCCGGCCTCCTGGGTGACGTAGCCGTCGTCGACGAGCGGGAAGGTCCCCGTCGAGGCGCCGGTCGACGTGGACAGGATCAGGCTCGACGACGAGTTCTGGGTGAGGCTGACCACGAGCTGGAAGCCGCCGCCCGTGCCGACGGAGAACAGTCCGGTGGGGTTGCCGTCGCTCGGGTCCACCGACCACAACACGGTGCCGCTGGGGGAGAACTTGTCGACCGACTTGCCGTAGTAGGAGGACAGGTAGATGTTGCCGGAGGAGTCGACGACCGGCTGCGACACCACATTGGCGTCCGCGAACGCGGCGGGCAGGGCGAACGAGCCGATCGCGGCACCGGCCAAGGTGTAGATGGCCACCCGGGTGCCGGTGTTGACGTAGAGGTTCGTCGAGGTCGCCGCGAAGCTCGTCACGCCACCCGGAGGCGTCACCACGGTGGACACCGGCTTCGACGGCAGAGTGGCGCCCGCCGGACCGAGCACCTTGGCGGGTGTGGTGGTCGTGCACTCCGGGCTGACCTCGGACGCCGTCGGCGCGGCCGGGCTCCCCGCGATCTGAGGGGGCGAGGCGGTGGCGTGCGCCGTGCCCAGTACCGTCGCCGCGACGAGCGCCGCGGTCGCCAGGGCGACGCTCCCGAACACGCCGAACCGCGTCCTGGTACCGCTCGAACTGGTTTCCCGGGCCCGGTCCATACGGAGCAGATCGGCGGTCCAATTCGATTCTTAAGAAGATTCTCCCCTAATTAGGCTCAATCGCCACGCTCCGTGAGAAACAGGGGTGGAATGGGACATTGGACCCTGCTCCGGGGCCCCGCTGGTACGCTCCGCCCGTGGCGACCCCAGGGACTGGACCGGTTCCGGCCCACGTCGGCCTGCGGGTCCTGCGCATCTCCCACAGCGCCGTGGTGACGGCCTGGAGGCAGCGTGAACGGCTCCTGCGGGCCGGAGGCGTCGACCTCACCGTGGTGGCCGCCGCCCGGTGGGAGGAAGGCGGCGCCCCCGTCGAATTCACCCCGGAGGGCGACGAGTTCGCGGTGCCCGTACGCACCCTCGGGAATCACCCGAACCTGTTCGTGTTCGACCCGAGGCCGCTGTGGCGCCTCCTCGGGAGTGGCAACTGGGACCTGATCGACCTGCACGAGGAACCGTTCGGGCTGGCGGTGGCGGAGGTCCTGGTGCTGCGAGCGCTGCGGGCCCGCCGGACGCCCTTCCTGGTGACCTCCGCCCAGAATCTCGACAAGCGGTACCCGCCGCCCTTCCGGTGGTTCGAGCGCTGGTCCCTGCGGTCCGCCGCCGGTGCGTACACCTGCAACGCCGAGGCGGGGAGGATCCTGCGCCGCAAGGGCCTGGCCGGCGAGCTGGAACTCCTTCCGCTCGGTGTGGACACCGACCGGTTCCGGCCGGCCGATCGGCCGCCGCCCGGTCCGCGCCTGCGCGTCGGGTTCGTGGGTCGCCTCATCCCGCTCAAGGGAGTCGACGTACTGCTGCGGGCCCTGGCCCTCGACGACCGGCTGGACCTCGACGTCTACGGCGGCGGGCCGGACGAGGCGGCGTTGCGGACGCTGGGCACCGGGCTCGGTCTGGACGGTCGGGTGGCGTTTCACGGCCACGTCGACGAGGCGTTCCTCGGTGAGGTGGTCCCCACCTTCGACGTACTGGCCGTTCCGTCGCTGACCACCCAGACGTGGGTCGAGCAGTTCGGCCGGGTGGTAGTCGAGGGGCAGGCCTCCGGCGTGCCGGTGGTGGCGAGTGACTCCGGTGCGCTGCCCGACGTGGTGGACGGGTCGGGCCTGCTCGTGCCGCCGGCGGATCCGGCGGCCCTGGCCGGTGCCCTTGTGCGCATCCTCGACGAGCCCGGTCTCTGGCAACGGTTACGGGACGCCGGACTGCGCAACGTCGTCCGCTACTCCTGGCCCAGCGTCGCCGACCAGCAGCGGGGCCTCTACGAGCGCGTGGTGGCCCGGGCCTGAGTCGCGGCGCCGACCGGGTGCTCCTCGGCCACGGTGGCGTAGAGGGTATCGAGCCGGTCGAGGTGGACCGGCAGCGAGTAGCGCTCGTGCTGGCGGGCCCGGAGGGCACGGCCGACGTTCGACCGCAACTCGGGGTCGTCGACCAGTCGTGCGAGCGCGCGGGCCGCCGCGTCGACGTCGCCGGGGGGGAAGAGGAGGCCGGCGTCGGCCACCGTCTCGTCGTGGGCGCCCCCGCCGGCGGCGACCACGGCCAGGCCGTGGGACATGGCCTCGGCCACCGACAGGCCGAACGGCTCGGCCGGGGCCGGGGCGAGGAAGATCGACGACGCCGCCAGCAGGCCGTCCGTGTCGGACACCTGACCGGCGAACGTCACCGAGTCGGCGCAGCCGAGTTCGTCGGCCAGGCGCTCGAGCTCGGGACGGAGCACGCCGGACCCGGCCACCACGAGCCGCCAGCCCCGCCCGGCCACGCCGCTGCGGGCCCAGGCCCGGAGCCCGACGTCCGGTGCCTTCTCGTCGTCGAGCCGTTGCAGCATCGCCACCTGGCGGGCCTCGAGCGCGGCCTGGGGCCGATTGGCCACCGCGTTGGGGATCACGACGGTGGGTGCCGCGACGTTGCGCGCCACGAACTCGCTGATGGCGATCTCGGCCACGACCCGTCGCACGGTCACCCTGGCCAACGCCCGTCTGGCCGCGTTGGAGCCCCGCTCCGCGGCGAAGTGGCGTGTGGCCACCACCGGAGCCCTGTCGACGGCACGGACGAGGTAGGCGGCGGCCTCGGCCGCCGTCATGTGGGCGTGGATGATGTCGGCGCCACGGGTGCCCGCCAGCGCCAGTGCGGCTCCGGCCAGCGTTGACGCCGGGTGATGGACGATGCTCCCGTCGAGCTCGGCGGCCATGCGCGCCGGCTCGCCGCCGACCACCTCGATGCGGTGCCCCCGTTCCGCCAGACCGTTGGCGACCTGGCAGATGTACCGCTCGACACCGGCGAAGGCGTCGGTCACCACGACGTGCACGATCCGCAGTCCCGAGTCGCCGAGTGCCGCCTCGGCCTCCATCGGGCCGGCCAGGAAGAGGCGCAGCCGGGACGCCGCCTTCTGCCTCCGCGCTCCGGTGAGCACTACGACCCGGAGGGCGGCACCGACCACCGCCGCGGCCCGGTACGACCACCAGCCCCCCGTCCCGTGGTGCTTGCGCACGTACCGCTCGTGGGACGCCTCGAAATGGGTCTCGCGGCCGGCGGCGTCGCCACCGGTCCCGGCCCCCACGTGCGTCGCCGTCACGGTGGGGCAGAAGGCGACCTGCCAGCCGCGGTCGACTGCTCGGCGCTGCCAGTCGGTCTCCTCCGCGTAGAGGAAGAAGTGATCGTCGAACGGTCCGACGTCGTCCAGGGCGCTGCCGCGCAGCAGCAGCACCGAGCCGATGAGGAAGCCGGCACGGCGGCGCAGCCGACGCAGCCCGAGTGCTTCGAGCCAAGCGCCGCCCGGGGTCGGGAAGGGCCAGGTCACCTGGTCGGGTGCACCGCCCTCCGGCCCCGACTGCGCCGGGGCGACGGCGGCGAGCCGCGGGTCTGCCACCAGGGCTGCGTGGAGCGCTCGCACCGCGGCCGGGGCGATGGCGGCGTCCGGGTTGAGCAGCAGCACGTCCCGGCCCTCCCGCCGGGTGCAGCCGATGTTGACTCCGCCGGCGAAGCCGTGGTTCCGGCCGGGGTCGACGTAGGTGCAGCCGTGGTCGGCAGTGACGGACGCCACGGCCGGCTCCGACGAATTGTCGACCACCACGACGTCGAACGCTCCACCGAGGGCGGCCAGGCAGGAGTTCAACAGGTCAGGCGAACGGTACGCCACCACGACGACGAGCGGATCCGCCCCGCCCGGCACCACGGGAGGTGCCGGGGACGGCTGGCCCGTCACTTGGTGTAGCTGTAGGCCTGGTAGGCGTCCGACGCGCTGCGGCGCACGTGGTTCATCACCAGGCCGATCACGCGGCATCCGGTGGACTCCAGCCGGTGGGCCGTCCGCTCGAGGTCGGTCCGGTCGGTCTTTCCCTCGGTGGCCACGATGATCGCCCCGTGGGTGAGGCTGCCGAGGATGGCCGTATCGGGGGTGGACATGACCGGTGGCGTGTCGAGCAGGATCACGTCGGCCAGGAGGTGGAGCTGGTCCAGCACCGGCTGCATGCCCGGACTGTCGAACAGCTCGCTGGGGTTGTCCCGGTGGACGCCCACCGGCAGGAGCTGCAGGCCGTCGATGCCCGTCTCGA
>CAZULR010000115.1:0-7578 GCA_964621235.1 uncultured Acidimicrobiaceae bacterium | reverse complement strand
GCCTGGGCGGGAAGCCGGTCCTCGAAGGGGGCGAAGACGGCCTCGACCCGCTCGATGAGCTCCTCGGCCCGGTCCATGAGCTCCTCGACCCTGGCATCGACGTTCTTGACGGCATCGGTCAGGTCCTCGCGGACGGCGGTGACGCGGTCGCTGAGCCCCGACGACGGGTCGTGGAGCTTCTGCATGAGCTCGCGGCGCTGGACCTGCGCCTGCTGGAAGCCGAGGACTCCTGCGCCGATGACGACGTAGGTGGCGTCCTTGGCGACGTTGGCGATGTCCTTGGCGGCCTTGGTGATGTCCGAATTGATGTCAGGCATGGTGTGCTCCTTCTGGTCTCGTCCGGTACTGCTCTCACGTTCCTGTGGCACCCGCCGGCCTCCTGCGTCCAAGAATCCCGGCGTCGTGCTCGAATACAACTGTATACGCATTGATAAACATTTGCAAGCACCCCCGCGAGCGCCGGGCGGCGGGCCCGGCGTCGGCGGCCGGCCTCGGATGGTTCGAAAGTCCGTGCGAATACCCTCGTCAGCCCCTTCCCGGCCCGATAGCCTCTGACCCCTGATGGAAACACTGGCCCCGCCGGTTGTCGCCGTCGTCGTCGCCCACGATCCCGGTCCGTGGTTCGCGGAGACGTTGGCCTCGATCGCCTCACAGGACTATGCGGAGTTGTCGGTGTTGGTCCTGGACACTGGCGTCTCGGAGGGCCTGGCCGCCCGGGTCGCCGACGTGCTCCCGGACGCCTACGTCCGACGGTTCGAGTCGAACCGGGGGTTCGGTGCGACCGTGAACGAGGTCCGGTCGATGGTGGCCGGAGCGGCCTACTTCCTGCTCTGTCATGACGACGTCGCCCTCGATCCCGGAGCCATCCACCTCCTCGTCGAGGAGGCGTTCCGGTCGAACGCCGGGATCGTGTCGCCGAAGGTCGTGAGCTGGGACGACCCGATGCAGCTGGTCCACGTGGGCATGAGCGTCGACAAGGGCGGCTCGGTCGTGGAGCGGGTGCAGCCCCACGAGATCGACCACGGTCAGCACGACGCCGTGCGGGACGTGTTCGTCGCCCCCGGTGGCGTCACGCTCGTCCGTGCCGACCTGTTCGATGCACTCGGGGGGTACGACCCGATGATCGTGGCCATGGGGGAGGACCTCGACCTGTGCTGGCGGGCACAGGTGCTGGGCGCGCGCATCATCGTCGCTCCCGACGCCCGGGTCCGGCACCTCGAGCGGCTGGCCTCCGGCGAGCGTCCCCTTGAAGCCTCGCTGCTGGCCGAGGAGGCCGCCGCCGCCGAACGTGACAGTGCCGCCGCAAGCGACGCTGCCGCCGGCGCGGCCTCGGACGGAACCGACGGCGGGGTCGACGCGGACCGTCCCCCGCCTGATGCCGCCGCGGGCCATGACGGGCCCGTCCCGGGACCGGAGCGGTCGACACAGGCGGCCGCACCCGACGACCGCGGGCGGCCGGTCACGCTCCAGGAGTTGCAGCGTCGGCACGAGCTCCTGGCCGTGTTCACCTGCTACTCCCGCAGCCATCTCTTCCGCGTCGTACCCCAGATCTTCCTGCTGGCGGTGGGCGAGCTCGTCGTGGCGGAGCTGGCCGGGAACCGCGCCCGGGCGCGGGCCGTGGTCCGGGCGTGGCGTTGGAACCTGTCCCATCTGGCGATGACCCGGGCCCGCCGTGCGGGACTCCAGGCTCAGCGGCAGCTCGGCGACAAGGAGATCCGGCTCCTCCAGGTGCGGGGGAGCGCCCGGCTGTCCGCCTACAGCCGGCGGGTGTTCCAGCACGGCTTCCACGGTGCCCACGCCGACGAACTGGCTGCCGCCGCGGCCGTGTCCGCCGAGGCCTACGGGGCCCCCGACGAGCGCCTCGACCGGGAGCCCGGCGCCGGCAGCACGGAGGCGGGGCGTGTCCCGGCCCAGGTGCGCCTGGCCGTCTGGCTCGTCGCGGCCCTGCTCGTCGTGATCGGATCCCGTGGCGTGCTCACGAGCCATCTTCCGGCAATCGGCCAGTTCACCCCGTTCCCGTCATGGTCATCGACGTTCTCGCAGTTCTTCGGGGGATGGCACCCGTCGGGGGTGGGGACGACGGCACCGGCGTCGCCGGCGCTGGCCATCTCCGGGGTCGTCGGAACGGTGCTGCTCGGCGCCATGGGCCTGGCACAGAAGGTGCTCCTCTTCGCCTGCCTGCCCTTCGGCGCGTGGGGAGCAGTCCGTCTGCTCCGCCCGTTCGGCTCCCAACGGGCCGCCCTGGTCGCCGGAGTCGCCTATCTGGCCATGCCGCTGGCCTACAACGGCCTCGCACTCGGGCGGTGGGACGCGCTCGTCGTCTATGCCGGCTCCCCCTGGGTGCTCGCCATCCTGGCCCGCTCGACGGGCCTCGATCCCTTCGTCCGGGCCTCGGCCGTGCCGGCGGTCGGCGCCACGGGAGTAGGCCCGACGGGCCCGGCCGACGTGTCGGGCGCCTGGGCGGCGCGCCACGGGGTCCTGGGCGGATCGCTGGCCCTGGGCGTGCTCGAGGCGGTGCTCATCTCGTTCGCCCCAGCCGCCGCCATCGTGGTGGTGCTGGCCGCTGTGGCCCTGGTGGTCTCGTCCCTGCTGTTCCGCGACACGGGCGCCACGTTGCGGTCGGTCCGGCTGGCGCTCGGGTCCACAGGGGTGGCGCTGGTCATCAGCCTCCCGTGGACGATCGGCGTACTGGCGTCCGGCAGGGGGATGGTCGCCGTCTTCGGCCTCGAGACACCCGACTCGGGCGCGGCCTCCTGGGGCGAGCTGCTCCGATTCGCCACCGGGCCGATCGGCGGATCGCCGCTGACCTGGGGTTTCCTCGTCGCGGCGGCCGCACCGCTGCTGCTCGCCCGGGGTGTCCGGTTCCGCTGGGCCGCCCGGTTCTGGGCCGTGGCGCTCCTGTTCTGGTTCGTCGCCTGGATCATCGGCCGGGGATGGACGGGTGGACTGGCCATCGACCCCCTCGTCCTCCTCGGCCCCGCCGCCGCGGCGACGGCCGCGTCGGTCGGACTCGGTGTCGCCGCATTCGAACGGGACCTGCCGAAGGCCGAGTTCGGTTGGCGGCAGCTGGTGACCGTCGTCGGCGTCCTGGCCGTCGGGCTCGCCTCACTGCCGACACTGATCTCCGCCATCCCGGGTCGGTGGGACCTGCCGACCAACGACTTCGCCCAGTCGGTGTCCTGGATGCAGGCCAAGGCGTCGGACGGGGCCTTCCGGGTCCTCTGGCTCGCCGATCCGCGCAGCCTCAATCAGGGTGGATGGAACGCCGGCGACGGTCTCGCCTACGCCACCTCCGAGGACGGCCCACCCGACGCCCGGTGGCTGTGGAACGGCACGGGCGCTGGTCCGGCCGCGCAACTCGGCTCCGCGGTGGACCTCGCCCGTCAGAGCCGGACGAACCGGCTCGGCTACCTGGTGGCACCGGCCGGGGTCCGCTACATCGCGGTGCTGACGGCGATCGCCCCCGTGATCGCCGGCCAACAGAGTCCGACGACCTATCCGGTGCCCGCCGATCTGCTGCCCGCCCTGGGCCGACAACTCGACCTCCAGCCCGTCCTGTCGGGCACGGGCATGACCATCTTCGCCAACCTCGACTGGGTGCCGTTGCGGGCCGAGGTCCCCGGACGGCCCGGGACGACGGTGGCACCGCCGACCCCGCCCGTCGCCGGACCGGGAACGTCCGCCGTACCCGGCGCGAAGGCCGTCCTGCCGGGGGCGCCCGCGTCCCGTTCGTTCGAGGGCCCGCTCGTGGCGGGCACGGTCTACTCGTCGGCTGCGCCGTCGGGAGCATGGCACCTCACCACGTCCTCGGGGACGACCGCTCGCCGGTCTTCCGCGTTTGGCTGGGCGTCCCGCTATGCGGTCCCGGCCGCCACGACGGCCACGCTCCGCTTCGACGGTGGCCTGGAGCCCCTGCTGGCGGGCCTGTTCTCGATCCTGGCGTGGGGGCTGGCCCTGGTCGCCCTGGTCGATCGACGGAGGCTCCGGCGCGAGTGGGAGCGCGTGGGACGGCCCCGGACGTGGTCACCCGGACGATCGCGTGAGCGCAGCGAGGTCGACGACGCCTGGGACCTCGACCAGGAGGTGCACGGATGACAGATCAGTCCCCTGGTGACGCCGGCGCCGACGGCGAGATGAACGGACTCGCGCCCGGAGGTACCGGTCCGGCGGTGCAGTCGCACATCGCCCGACGGCGGCGGGCACAGCGCCCGGTCGAGGGACGGACCGCGGCGGTCGTGGCTGCGGTGCTCATCCTGGTCGGCGTGGGCATCGTGTCCCTCGTCGCTCCGCCCCCGGCCCCCGTCCCCGCGGTTCCCGCCGGTGACGGGGTCCAGGTGGCACCGGCGGACGCCAGCCTGTCCTCGCTCTTCTGCACGAGCGGCGCCGGCGCAGATGCCGGCCTCGGCGCCACGGGCACGGTGGTGCTCGCCAACACGAGACCGGTGGCGGTCCACGGCGTGATGGTGACCGTGGCCGCGTTCAGCACGGCCCCGGTCCAGCGCGCGGTGACCGTCCCGGCCCTCGGCACCGTCGACGTCACTCCGGCCACCGGGCTGCCCGCCGGCGCCACGGCGACGACGTTCTCGTTCGTCGGTGGTGGTGTGACGGGAACGATGGTCGTCTCCGGACCGACCGGGTGGAGCACGGCCCCGTGTGCCTCCGGGGTGTCCCCGCAGTGGGAGTTCGCCGGGGGCTCGACGAACAACGGGTCGCTCGACCTGTCCCTGTACAACCCTACGGCGGCGACGGCCGTGGTCGACACCAGCTTCGTGACCACCGGAGGTGCCGTGCTCGAGCCGCAGTCCTTCCAGGGCATCACCATCGGACCCCAGCAGCTGGTTGTGGCGGCGCTCGGCACGTACGTGCAGGGTCAGGCGGACGTGACCACCCTGGTCCAGGCGTCATCGGGCTCCGTGGTGGCCACCGAACTCGACAGGATCTCGGCGCCCAACGGAGGGGGACTGGCCCTCGTGGCCGGCACGCCCTCGTCGGCGGACACGTGGCGGTTCGCCCAGACCACCGCCGTCCAGGGTGGGAATGTGACCCTCGTGGTCGGCAACCCCGGGGCGTCCGAGGTCACCGCCAACGTGACCGTGGGTCTGTCGGGCGCCACGGTCACACCGCGGGTGCTCGACATTCCGGCCAACACCGTGGCGACCCTGGCGGTGTCCTCGGTGGCCGGCTGGCCGCTCGGCTCCCCGTACTCGATCACCGTCTCCGCAGCTTCGCCGATCGTCGTCGGCCGCACGGTGGGCTCACCGACGGCAGCCGTCGCACCCCAGGCCGGCCTGACGGGGGGGACGACCAGTGCATCGGCATCGTGGCTGGTGGTCGGCCCGGGATCACCCGGGAATCCGTTGGTCGCGAACGCCGGCATCCGCTCGCTCGCCGTCGCCGATCCCGGGTCGGCGCCCGTGTCGGTCACGGTGCTGCCGCTGGCGGGCGGCCGACCGGTCGCCATGGCCCGGGTCTCCGGCGGGGGTCTCGTGGTCTTCGGGTCCGCCGCGGTGGGTGGCCTGCGCCCGCTGATGGTGGAGGCGACCGGTCCGGTCGTCGTCGAGGCGGATGAGGGACCGACCGGTGCGCCCGGTGTCGTGTCGGCGTCCGGCTTCCCGGTGGCGCCCTGAGTCCGACTCCGCCGGCAACCTGGACGGGAACCACGATGCTGAGTGCCGGCTCATCCCTCTCCGGCCGACTGACGTGTGCGAGATGCTGTGGCCGCGGATCCCGGGCCGCCGAAGGCAGGCCGAGGGAACCATCAGCGTGATCTGAACGTCCGTGTGACGCCGCCGTCAGCGCGCGGCCGTCGTCAGCGCGATGCCGGCGGTGGGGGAGGCGGCCAGGGTGCCTGCTTGCCGCTCCACGGCGCCTGGGCCTGTGGCCAGGGACCCGGCTGCGGCGCCGACCCGTTGCCGGGATGGGTGCCGGGCGTCGCCGGGGTGCCCGGCGTGGCGCCGTCGGAAGGGGCGGCATTGCTGGAGCCCGCCGTCTGGACCGGATGCGCCGGCTCGGCCGGTACCGAGCCCGGCTCGGCGGAGGGCACGGCGGCAGGACCGGTGGGTGCGGCGGCATCGGCCGGCGGGCCGTCGACGTTGTCGGTGCCCGTGGGGCCGTGCTGGCTGGCCACGAAGATCGGCGGAACCGTCTTGACGCCGGCGGCGTGGACCGGACGGCCGTAGGCGGTGTCGACCAGTCGGCCCACGGTCTCACCGTCGATCGTCTCCTCGTCGAGCAGGGCGCGGGCGACCGCGTCGAGTCCACCGCGGTGGCGGGCCAGCACCTCGAGGGCACGCTGCTCCTGGGCCCGGAGGATCAGCTCCACCTCGTCGTCGATGATCTGGCTGGTGTGCTCCGAGTAGTCGCGGGTGTGCATGAGGTCCTCGCCGAGGAAGACCTGCCCCTGCGAGCCCCACGCCATTGGACCGATCTTGTCGCTCATGCCCCATTCGCGGACCATCTTGCGGGCGAGCTCGGTGTTGCCGACCAGGTCGTTTGCCGCACCGGTCGAGAGATCGCCGTAGACGAGGAGTTCGGCGGCCCGACCCCCCATCCGCACCGCCAGCGAGTCCTCGATGTGCTGGCGCGGATGGATGTGCCGCTCCTCCATGGGGAGCTGCATCGTGACACCCAGGGCCATCCCGGTCGGGAGGATGGTGACCTTGTGGACCGGATCGGCGTCAGGGAGCACGTAGGCGAGAACGGCGTGGCCGCCCTCGTGGAACGCCACCCGCTCCTTCTCGGCATTGGACAGGACGAGGCTGTCGCGCCGCTGGCCCATGAGGACCCGGTCGCGTGACGCCTCGAAGTCCTGGTTCTGGATGACCTGCGATCCGCGCCGCACGGCGTGCAGGGCCGCCTCGTTGACCAGGTTGGCCAGGTCGGCGCCGCTCATGCCGGGCGTGCCGCGTGCCACCTTGCCCAGGTCGACGGTCGGATCGACCCGCTTGTCCTTGCAGTGGACCTGCAGGATCGGGAGGCGCTCGTCGAGGTCGGGAAGCGGCACCACGATCTGGCGGTCGAACCGGCCGGGCCGGAGGATGGCCGCATCGAGTATGTCGGGCCGGTTGGTGGCGGCCATGACCACGATGCCCTCGGTGGGGTCGAACCCGTCCATCTCCGAGAGCATCTGGTTGAGTGTCTGCTCACGCTCGTCGTGGCCTCCACCGAGACCGGCGCCGCGCTTGCGGCCGATCGAGTCGATCTCGTCGATGAAGACGATGGCCGGAGCCTGCTTGCGGGCGGTCGCGAACAGGTCGCGCACCCGGCTGGCACCGACGCCGACGAACATCTCCATGAAGTCGGATCCGCTGACCGACATGAACGGCACCCCGGCCTCGCCCGCCACGGCCCTGGCCAGGAGGGTCTTGCCGGTTCCGGGTGGGCCGACCAGAAGGATCCCCTTCGGGATGCGGGCACCGATCTCCTTGAAGCGTGCGGGCGTCTTCAGGAAGTCGACGACCTCGCTGATCTCGAGCTTGACCCCGTCGTAGCCGGCCACGTCGTCGAACGTCGTCGACGGGCGTTCGGTCGAGTAGAGCTTCGCCTTGGACCGACCGATGGACATGATGCTGCCCATCT
>CAZULR010000114.1:0-7705 GCA_964621235.1 uncultured Acidimicrobiaceae bacterium | reverse complement strand
ACATCCACATGGGCACCATCACCGGGAAGTTGAACGGCGTGATGCCGGCCACCACGCCGAGCGGCTGCCGGATGGACGACGCGTCGACGCCGGTCGAGACGTCCTCGCTGAACTCGCCCTTCAGCAGGTGGGGGATGCCGCAGGCGAACTCGACCACCTCGATGCCGCGGGCCACCTCGCCGCGGGCGTCCTCGAGGACCTTGCCGTGCTCGGCGGTGATCGCCGCGGCGAGGTCGTCGCGGTGCCTGTCGGCCAGCTCGCGGAAGGCGAACAGGATCCGACTGCGAGCGGTCAGTGACGTGTCCCGCCACGAGGCGAAGGCGGTGGCCGCCGTCTCCACGACGTGATCCACGTCCTTCGTGGTGGCCAACACGACCTCGGCGGTCCGGGCGCCGGTGGCGGGGTCGAAGACGGGTGCGGTGCGGGCGCTCGCGCCCTCCAGGGATGTGCCGATCTGCTTCACGGGGTGACGCTCCTCGGGGAGCGGGGCTCCCCCTCGATAGGACGGGTGCTGCGGATGATGTCGGGCGCCCGGTCGGCGGACCCGGGAGCGCTGCGGCCCGGGCCGGTGGCCACGCGGGTCACCGGGCCGCCGCGGGGACGGGGCCGCGGGGGACGGGGCCGCGGCGGGGGGCGGGGCCCACGGGACGGCGTGCAACAATCGTCCCATGGCAGAGACCGACGGGGCGCGCGGGGACGACGACGGGGGGGCGACCGACCGGGTGCGCCTGCGGCGCCTGCCCGAGCAGGGCTCCCACCGCCGCGCCGATCTCGATGCCGTGCTCGACGCCGGGTTCGTCTGCCACTTGGGCGTGGACGTCGACGGGTGGCCGATGGTCGTGCCGACGACGTACGCGCGCCGGGCCGACCACCTCTACGTGCACGGCTCGGTGGCGAGCCGGAGCCTGCGGACGGCCCGGGAGCCGACACCGGTCTGTGTGACCGTGACACTGGTGGACGGCCTGGTGCTGGCCCGGTCGGTCTTCAACCACTCGGTCAACTACCGGTGCGCCATGGTCTATGGGCTGCCCGAGCTCGTCGACGACCCCGCCGAGAAGCTGGTCGGCCTGAAGGCCATCAGCGAGCACGTGGTGCCCGGGCAGTGGGGCTACGCCCGCGACCCCTCGGCCAAGGAACTGCAGCGCACGACCGTGCTCCGGCTCGCCCTCGACGAGTCCTCGGTCAAGGTCAGCGCCGGGCCGCCCGACGACGACGACGAGGACCTCAGCCTCGATGTCTGGGCCGGCGAGGTGCCGTTGGTGACCGTGCGGCTCGACCCGGTGCCGGCTCCCGGCCTGGCGGACGGGACCGTGCTGCCCGGGCACATCGCCTCGGGACCGCTCGGGCCCGGGACGGTGCCGGTGCACGACGTCAGCTGAGCGGGCGCACGGCATCGGACGGGGGGCGGTTCGCTCGGACGGTGGCGCTCAGGCGATGAACTTGGCCAGCGGCCGGTAGTCCAGGCCGTGGGCCTCGGCCACCGGCTCGTAGACCACGGTGCCGTCCACCACGTTGACACCTTCGGCCAACGCCGGGTCCTCGGACACGGCGTCCTTCCATCCGTGGTTGGCGATGTTGAGCACGTAGGGCAAGGTGGCGTTGACCAGTGCGTGGGTGGACGAGTGGGGCACCGCACCCGGCATGTTGGCGACGCAGTAGAAGACCGAGCCGTTGACGTCGAACGTCGGGTCGGAGTGGGTCGTCGGACGGGTCGACTCGAAACAGCCGCCCTGGTCCACCGAGATGTCGACCAGCACGGACCCGTCGCGCATCCGGCCCACCAGCTCGTCGCTGATCAGCTTGGGGGCCTTGGCCCCGACGACCAGGACGGCGCCGATGACGATGTCGGCGTCGACGCACACCTCCTCGATGGCGTGGGTGGACGACGCCACCGTCTCCAGTCCGCCGCGGAAGTGGTGGTCGACCTGGCGCAGGCGCTCGAGGTTGCGGTCGAGGATGTACACCTCGGCGTGCATGCCGACGGCCAGCGTGGCCGCGGCCATCCCGGCCACGCCGGCGCCCAGGATCACGATCTTGGCGCAGCGCACGCCCGGCACACCGCACACCAGCGTGCCGCGGCCGCCGCCCGGGCGCATGAGGTGGTGGGCGCCCATCAGCGGGGCCATGCGGCCGGCCACCTCGCTCATGGGCGTGAGCAGCGGGAGCGAGTTGTCCTGGAGGCGCACGGTCTCGTAGGCGATCGCCGTATTGCCCCCGGCGATCAGGGCGTCGGTGCACGGACGCGAGGCGGCGAGATGGAGGTAGGTGAAGAGGACCTGGTCCTTGCGGGCACCGAGACGCGGGTACTCCACGGCGATCGGCTCCTTCACGCCGAGCACCAGGTCGGCGGCGGCCCAGATGTCATCCGGGTCGTCCAGGATCTTGGCACCGGTGGAGATGAAGTCCTCGTCGGGAATGGACGAGCCGACCCCAGCCTCCTTCTCGACGTAGACGGTGTGGCCCGCGGCGGTCAGCTCGCGTACCCCCGCCGGGGTGATGGCCACCCGGTACTCGTCTGCCTTCACTTCTTTCGGGACACCGACGATCACTTGTTCGACCTCACTGCTCGCTGCTCGTGGTTAGGGGTGCTGCATGAAGCGTGCCGCTCGGGGGTGCTGCAGGCGCGCCGTCAGCCGGTGGCCGACCCACAGGGTGGCCACCGGCTCCGGCACGGGTCAGTCCCCGATCTCGTCGTAGGCGACGACCTTGGTCCGGAAGAACTTCCCCTTGGTGGTGAAGCGGGCGATGATCACCAGCGGGACACCGAGGGCGAGGGTGATGATGTCGGCGTTGGCGCCGCTCCAACCGGAGGTCTTGATGACCTGGTAGCCCACGAACAGCAGGACGATGCCGCCGACCAGCGGGAACAGGACCCCGGTCAGGAAGAACCGGAGGTTCTGGAACGCCACCCTGCGGTAGGCCCAGGCGCAGGTGACGCCGGTCACGCCGTAGTAGAAGGCGA
The DNA here is from genome assembly GCA_964621235.1 of uncultured Acidimicrobiaceae bacterium. Taxonomy (GTDB): domain Bacteria; phylum Actinomycetota; class Acidimicrobiia; order Acidimicrobiales; family RAAP-2; genus Bog-756. The sequence continues at coordinate 4,743 of CAZULR010000114.1, read as the reverse complement.
TCAGCACGCCGATGTCGGAGATGAGGTTGGCGAACACGTTGCTGATCGAATTCACGTTGCTCACCAGCACGATGCCGAGCATGCAGACGAAGGCCAGGATGAGTGTGCCCACCGCCGGGGTCTTGAGCTTGCCCTGGATGGTGCCGAAGACCTTGGGCCACACCTGGTCCCGGGCCATCGACAAGGTGATCCGGGCGGCCGGCAGCAGCGTCGTCTGCGTGGTGGCCACCGTGGAGGAGATCACCGCGACGATCATCACGTAGCCCGCCCAGCTGCCGGCGGCGCGTTGGGCGAAGTAGAAGAGGATCGTGCTCTGGTGGGCGTTCCACGCCCGGGCGGGCAGCAACATCTGGGCGGCGATGATGTTGATGGCGAACACCAGCAGCAGCAGGAACATGGCGATGATCCCGGCGTGTCCCGGTGTCTTGGTGGCGTTCTTGGACTCCTCGTTGAGGTTGGTGGCGGTGTCCCAGCCCCAGAAGAAGAAGACCCCGAGCACGATGCCGGCCGACAGGGCGCTGATGCTCTGAATGTTCAAGGGGTTGAGCCAGCCCATGTGGAATCCCCTCGAGCCGACAGGGTGCGACACGGCGACCTTGACGATCCCCCAGATGGAGAATCCGATCACCGCGGTGTACTCGATGATCAGCAGTACCCACTGGAAGTTCGTCGTCCAGCGGATGCCCCAGATGCAGATGAAGGTGATGATCGCCAGCCAGACGCCGGCGGCCACGGCCGCCGACCCGACGCTGTTGGCCGTCGAGTTGGACACCCAGCCCCACTCGTTGAACAGCTGCAGCGTGTACTGGCCCGCCACGATCGGGGCCGAGATGCAGAACAGCACGCTGGTGGCCACCTGGACCCAGCCGTTGAACCAGCCCACATACGGGCTGACGAGCTTGGACAGCCACGCATAGGAGGCCCCGCAGTCGGGGTCCCGACGGTTGAGATGGAAGTAGGCGATGGCGATGAAGAGGACGGGCACGAAGGAGACCCAGATGACCGCGGGACCGGCGTAGCCGACGCCCACGGTCAGGAAGAGCACCGCCATGGTGGCGGCCAGGGTGTAGGCCGGCGCCACCGACGACACGGCCACGACCGTGGAGTCGAAGAGGTTCAGGGTGTCCGCCCGGAGGGTTGCCCCTGCCTCCTCCGACGGCACCGGCGCCCCGAAGGGTCCTGGTACCTCGGGTGGCTTACCCGTGCTGTCGACTGTGTCCGTGCTCATCTGGTCTCCCCTTGCTGATCGGCAATCTGGCTCTCGGTGCCCCTACCTGGGTGATCCACCAGCCCCCCGGTGGTCCTGCGGTACAGCTGTTCCGCCACGAATGTTCCGCCAGACACGTCGGGACCGGCCACCCCCGGCCGGTCCCGCGTGGTCAGCTCCCGATGAAGCTCATGACGTGCTTGATCCGTGTGTAGTCCTCGAAGCCGTAGGAGGACAGGTCCTTGCCGTAGCCCGAGTGTTTGAATCCGCCGTGGGGCATCTCGGCCACGATCGGGATGTGCGTGTTGATCCACACGCAACCGAAGTCGAGGGCCTTCGCCATGCGCATCGCCCGCCCGTGATTCTGCGTCCACACGCTGGAGGCCAGCCCGTAGCGGACGCCGTTGGCCCAGGCGATCGCCTCGTCCTCGTCGCTGAACCGCTGCACGGTGATGGCCGGCCCGAACAGCTCCTCCTGGATGACCTCGTCGTCCTGGTGCAGTCCGGCGATGACCGAGGGGGCGAAGCAGTAGCCACGGTCCCCGACGGGGGCACCTCCGGTGACGACCTCGGCGTGGCTGGGCAGGCGGTCGAAGAACCCGCCGAGCCGCTCCAGCTGGGCCGCGCTGTTGAGCGGCCCGTAGTCGGCGTCGGCCACGTCGGTGCCGCCCACGGTCTGGGCCCGGGCCTGGTCGGCCAGGGCCGCCACGAAGTCGTCGTAGATGCCCGGTGCGGCCAGCACCCGGGTGGCCGCGGTGCAGTCCTGGCCGGCGTTGAAGTAGCCGGCGATGGCGATCCCCTCGGCGGCGGCCTCGAGGTCGGCGTCGTCGAACACCACGACCGGCGCCTTGCCCCCGAGCTCGAGGTGCACGCGCTTGACGTCGTGGGAGGCCGACTCGGCGACCTGCATGCCGGCACGCACGCTTCCGGTGATGGAGACCATGGCCGGCGTGGGGTGCTCGACGAGCATGCGGCCGGTGTCACGGTCGCCGCAGACCACGTTGAAGACGCCGTCGGGGAGGAATTCCGACAGGATCTCGGCCATCAGGAGAGTGGAGGCCGGGGTGGTGTCGGAGGGCTTCAGTACCATGGCGTTACCGGCGGCGATGGCCGGCGCCCACTTCCAGACCGCCATCATCGCCGGGTAGTTCCAGGGGGTGACCGCGGCGCACACGCCGATCGGCTCGCGTCGGATCATCGACGTGTGGTCCGCCAGGTACTCGCCGGCGGACTTGCCCTCGAGATGGCGGGCGGCCCCGGCGAAGAATCGGATCTGGTCGACCATCGGGGGGATCTCCTCCGCCAGCGTGACGGCCACGGGCTTGCCGGTGTTGGCGCTCTCGACGGCGACGAGCTCCTCTCCCCGGACCTCGATGGCGTCGGCGATGCGGAAGAGGGCCAGGCTGCGCTCGGAGGGGGTCGCGTCACGCCATCCCGGGAAGGCGGCGGTGGCGGCAGCCATGGCGGCGTCCACGTCCTCGGCCCCGGAAACCGGTGCCTCGAAGTTCGGCTCACCCGTGCTCGGGTCGAGCAGCGTGGACGACGTGCCGGACTTCGGCTCGGCATAGGACCCGCCGATGAAGTTCGACAGCTTGGTGGTGCTCAAGGTTCCTCCCCCGTCGTGATCTGTCGGGCGCCGGGTTCCCGGCGGCCGTCGGCCGGCACACGGATGCCGGCCGAGTCGGTGTCATCGTTGCCCAAGAATCTCAATCTGACAAGTGATTTCTGCTAACTCCGTGTGAACAACTACGGAAACCGCTTGTATTTGGCTCGGAATCCACGTTAACTGTGCGTTAACTGCTAGAACTGGATCCGAATGACCGAACCCACCGCCTCCCAGCGCTGCGCGCACGACCGCCCGACGTCCGGCTCGCCCGAGGCTGCCCGATGACCGGCCCGGCCGGCAACGGAGCGGCGGCCGGCCTGCTCGACGACATCAACAAGGCGATCGTCGAGCAGCTCCAGCAGGACGGCCGGCGCACCTACGGATCGATCGCCGAGGCCGTCGGCCTGTCCGAGGCCGCCGTGCGCCAACGTGTGCAGAAGATGCGCGACGCCGGGATCATGCAGATCGTCGCCGTCACCGATCCCCTGCAGGTCGGCTTCCGGAGCCAGGCCATGGTCGGCATCCGCGCCGACGGGGACGCCCGCGAGGTGGCCGACCGGCTCGCTGGGGTGGACGACATCGACTACGTGGTCATGGTGGCGGGCGAGTACGACATCCTCGTGGAGCTGGTGTGCGAGGACGAGGACCGGCTGCTCGAGCTCCTGAACGGAGTCATCCGTCAGATCCCGGGCGTGCGGGAGACCGAGATGTTCATGTACCTGAAGTTGAAGAAGCAGACCTACACATGGGGGACACGATGACCGAGTACTCGAACGACGCGCTGCAGGAGGCCGCCCACCGGCACCTCTGGATGCACTTCACCCGGATGTCCGACGACACCCGGCAGGAGATCCCGGTGATCACCCACGGCGAAGGGGTCTGGGTCTACGACCAGCACGGCAAGAAGTACCTCGACGGCCTGTCCGGCCTCTTCACCAGCCAGCTCGGGCACGGCAGGATGGAGCTGGTGGAGGCGGGCGCCGAGCAGGCCGCCAAGCTGGCCTACTTCCCGGTGTGGAGCTACGCACATCCGAAGGCCGTGGAGCTGGCGGAGAAGATCTCGGAGCTCGCGCCCGGCGACATCAACCGCATCTTCTTCACCACGGGCGGTTCCGAGGCCGTCGAGTCGGCCTGGAAGCTGGCCCGCCAGTACTTCAAGCTGATCGGCCAGCCCCAGCGCACCAAGGTGATCAGCCGGAGCATCGCCTACCACGGTGCCACCATGGGCGCCCTGTCGATCACCGGCGTGACCGAGATCCGCTCGCCGTTCGAGCCGCTGGTGCCGGGCGCGTTCAAGGTGCCCAACACCAACTTCTACCGCGCCCCCTACTTCGAGGATGACGAGGAGGCGTTCGGTCGCTGGGCCGCCGACGCCATCGAGCAGGCGATCGAGGCCGAGGATCCCGAGACGGTCGCCGCCGTCTTCCTCGAGCCCGTGCAGAACGCCGGTGGCTGCTTCCCCCCGCCCCCCGGCTACTTCCAGCGGGTGCGCGAGATCTGCGACCGCCACGGTGTGCTGCTCGTCTCCGACGAGGTCATCTGCGCCTGGGGCCGCCTGGGCCACTTCTTCGGTGCCGAGCGCTACGACTACGTGCCGGACATGATCACCATGGCCAAGGGGCTCACCAGCGGCTACGCGCCGCTCGGGGCACTGGCCGTCAGCGACCGGATCATCGAGCCGTTCCTCGCCGGGGCGAGCTTCCTGCACGGCATCACCTTCGCCGGCCACCCGGTCAGCACCGCGGTGGCGCTCGCCAACATCGAGGTGTTCGAGAAGGAGGGGATCCTGGAGAACGTGCTCGAGCACGAGGCCGAGTTCCGCGCGTCGCTCGACACCCTGAAGGACCTCCCCATCGTCGGCGACGTGCGGGGCGCCGGGTACTTCTACGGCATCGAGATGGTCAAGGACAAGGACACCAAGGCGACGTTC
>CAZULR010000113.1:0-7797 GCA_964621235.1 uncultured Acidimicrobiaceae bacterium | reverse complement strand
TCGGACACGACACGTCCGACCACTGCGAGATCCGCTACGAGGACGTCCGGGTCCCGGTCGAGAACACGCTCGGCCGGGTCGGCGAGGGCCACCAGGCCGCCCAGGACCGGCTCGGCGCCGGCCGGGTGTACCACTGCATGAACTCGGTCGGCCAGATGTGGCGGGCCTTCGACCTGATGGTCGAGCGGGCCCTCACCCGCGAGGTCCACGGCGGGCTGCTCAAGGACAAGCAGTTCATCCAGGGATTCATCGCCGAGTCCTACATCGACGTGCAGTCCGCCCGGCTCATGACCCTCGACGCCGCCCAGAAGGTCGCCGCCGGCTCGCCCGACCTCCGGACCGCCATCAGCGCCATCAAGGTGTCGGTGCCGGCGGCGTTCCACCGGGTCGTGGACCGGGCCATCCAGGTCTGGGGCGGCGCCGGCGTGAGCAACGACCTGCCGCTCGCCGGCATGTACCTGACGGCGCGGGTCCTCCGGCTGGCCGACGGCCCCGACGAGGTCCACAAGATCCTCATGGCCAAGAACATCGTGCATCACTTCGAGACAGGCGAGGGCTGGAATTTCGGGGCATGACACGTCGACAGACCACCCGCGGCCCGGCGCGGCCGGGGGGCGCTCCACTACGCTTACCGTCGTGAACCAGCCCGAGATCAACCAATCACGTCGTGTCGTCACCGACCTGCCGGGTCCGAAGTCGAAGGAGCTCGACGCCCGGCGCCAGGCCGCGGTGGCACCCGGGGTCAGCTCCGTCTTCCCCCTCTACATCGAGCGCGCCGAGGGGGCGATCCTGGTCGACGTCGACGGCAACTCGCTGATCGACCTCGGCTCCGGCATCGCCGTGGTCAGCGTCGGGCACGCCGCCCCGGCGGTGGTCGAGGCCGTCCAGGACCAGATCGCCAGGTTCACCCACACCTGCTTCATGGTCAGCCCCTACGAGCAGTACGTCGCCGTGTGCGAGGAGCTCAACGCCCGCACGCCCGGCGACCACGAGAAGCGGTCGGCCCTCTTCAATTCGGGCGCGGAGGCCGTGGAGAACGCCGTGAAGATCGCCCGGCACGCCACCGGGCGCAACGGCGTCATCGCCTTCGACCACGCCTACCACGGCCGCACGAACCTGACGATGGCGCTGACGGCGAAGAACATGCCGTACCGCAACCGATTCGGCCCCTTCGCGCCCGAGGTCTACCGGGTGGCCATGTCGTACCCCTACCGTGATCCCGAGGGCATGACGGGCGCGGAGGCGGCGGCGCGGGCCATCGAGCAGATGGAGCGCCAGATCGGGGTGGAGAACGCCGCGTGCGTGCTGATCGAGCCGATCCAGGGCGAGGGCGGCTTCATCGTCCCCGCTCCCGGCTTCCTGCCGGCCATCGCCGACTGGTGCCGGGCCAACGGCGTGGTGTTCATCGCCGATGAGATCCAGACCGGCTTCTGCCGCACCGGCGACTGGTTCGCCTGCGACGACGAGGCGGTCGTGCCCGACCTCATCACCACGGCCAAGGCGATGGCCGGCGGCATGCCGCTCGCCGCGGTCACCGGCCGGGCCGAGCTGATGGACGGCGTGCACGTCGGCGGCCTCGGCGGCACCTACGGCGGCAACCCGGTGTCGTGCGTCGCCGCCCTCGCCTCCATCCAGACGATGGTCGACCTGGATCTGGCCGGCGCGGCGCGGACGATCGGCGCCACGGTGACCGACCGCTTCGTCGCCATGCAGGCCGACCACCCCGGGATCGGTGACCTCCGCGGCCGGGGCGCCATGCTGGCCATGGAGCTGGTCCGACCCGGCACCCAGGAGCCCGACGCCGACGCGGCCAGGCGCATCGTCGCCGCCTGCCACCGCGACGGCGTGATCACGCTGTCGTGCGGCAGCTACGGCAACGTCATCCGACTGCTGCCGCCGCTGGTGATCACCCCGGAGCTGCTCGACGACGGGCTCGGCATCCTGGCTGACGCCGTGACCGCGGAGCTCTAGGCCGGCGCGCAGAGGTGCCGGCGCTCACTCGAAGCGCAGGCAGCCGTCGTCGAGGTCGGCGGCCGGGATCGTCTCCCGCTCCGACCAGTAGTCCTGGCTGTGCTCCCACTCGGGCGTGGCGATCCGTCGTGGCAGCAGGTGCATCGAGCGCCGGAGGTAGCCGGGGTTGAAGTTGTCCGGGTCGATCCAGGGCCCGAGCTGGCGCTCGAGGTCCTCGCGACGGAGCTGCGGCGTCACCCGGTGTGCGCCGAGCTCGTCCATGTGGTCGAGCAGGCGGCAGACGAAGTCGCACACGAGGTCGGCCCGGAGCGTCCAGCTGGCCCGGAAGTAGCCGAAGATCCAGGCCAGGTTCGGGACACCGGTGAAGAGCATCCCCCGGTAGGACACGGTGGACGAGAGGTCGAGGGGCTCGCCGTCGATGGTGACGTCGACGTCGCCGAGCACGCAGAGGTCGAAGCCCGTTGCCGTGATCACCACGTCGGCGTGGAGCACGTCGCCCGAGCCGACCACGATGCCGTCCGCGACGAAGTGGTCGATGACGTCGGTCACCATCATCGCCTTGCCCGCCGAGATGCCGGCGAACAGGTCGCCGTCGGGGACGAACGCCACCCGCTGGCGCCAGGGGTCGTAGCTCGGCGTGAAGTGGGTGGCCACGTCGTAGCCCTCCGGCAGCTGCTCGGAGACCAACCGGATCAGCTCCTCTTTGACCAGCTCGGGCTCGTCGAGCGACAGCTGGATCAGCGCGTGGCTGTCGAACAGGAGCTTGCGCCGGACGATCTCGTGGATCCACTCATCCGGCAGGTCGAGCTGGCGGAGCATGTCGGCCAGCTCGTTGGCGTTCGGCCCGGCGTAGAAGTAGGTGGGCGAGCGCTGCAGCACCGTGAGCCGCCCGCACCGGTCGGCGATGGCCGGCACGAGCGTGGCAGTGGTGGCCCCGGAGCCGATGACCACTACGTCCTTCCCCGCCAGATCCAGGTCCTCGGGCCACGTCTGGGGGTGCACGACCTCTCCCCCGAACCGTTCGAAGCCGGGCCACTCCGGTGTGTGCCCGCGGGCATGGCGGTAGTAGCCCTGGCACATCCACAGGAAGGCCGTGGTGAAGGTGCAGCGGGTGCCGGTGTCGGTCCGGGTCACCTCGACCGTCCAGCGGTCGTCGTCGCTCGACCACGACGCCGAGTCGATGCGGTGGCGATAGCGGATGAACGGCGCGAGCCCCTCGTCGGCGATGACCTGGCCGAGGTAGTCGAGGATCTCTCCCCCGGTGGCGATCGGGGGGCCGACCCAGGGCTTCCAGGCGTAGCCGAACGTGTACAGGTCGGAGTCGGAGCGGATGCCCGGGTACCGGTGGGTCAGCCAGGTCCCGCCGAAGCTCTCGAGGGCGTCCAGGACGACGAACGTGGACCCGGGACGCCGGGCCTTCAGGTGGTGGGCGGCGTCGATGCCGGAGATCCCGGCGCCGACGACCAGGACGTCGACGTGCTCGGCCGGGGGGCCGTCAGACGGGGGCGACCCGTTCGAGTCCACCATCAGGACTCCCTTCCGGTGCCGGGACACCGTCTCTCGTCGACCACGGACCGGACGGACCCACCGATGTTCCGGCAGCGCGGAGCGTACTTCGTGACCCCGTGCACCGGGAATCGACGGAACGGGAATTAGCGGGCCGGCGGTACCCGGTCCGCCGCGGTGCGTCCTAGGGGTTGAGGCCGGGCCGGCCGGAGGCCCGCATCGAGGCCAGTCCGGCGTCCAGCAGCGTGAGCTCGTGGCCGGCGTCGTCGGTCAGGTCCCGCAGTCGCTGGGCGCTGGCCTCGCCGGCCGAGGTGACGGCGGCCTGCTGCACGTCGGCGGCGGCACGGAGGACCTCGAGCACCTGGTCGCCCACGGCGCCGGGCACCGGTGCGGCCGGGTCGACCCGGAGGACCTTGTCGATGTCGACGGCCGCGGCCTGGAGGCGACGGCACAGCGAGGGCAGCTCCGCGGTGGGCCCCCCCAGGTCATCGGCGGCACGCACCGCCGCGCTGGCCCGGTCGACCGACCGCCACATCTCCTTGGCCACGCGGGCCGAGGACCACTGCCGGATCTCGGTCGCCGTGACCTCGGCTCCGGAGCGGTTCCAACGGTTCGAGGCGGCCATGTCCCACAGGGCGCCGGCGCCGACCACGGCGCCGTGCGATCGGAAGGCCCGCAGCTTGCGCCGCCCGTACCGCCAGAGTAGGAAGCCGCCCGTCGCCACGGCGAGCATCAGCATTCCGGCGAACAGCACCACGCCCAACGCCAGTGATTCGAGGATCGACCCGGTCATGGCCCCAGTGTAGGACCGGGCACCTTCGGGCGGGCATCCCCCGGCGGCGTCCGGAGGCTCAGGCGGGCGTCTCGAGCAGCAGGTCCGCCATCCGGTCGAGGTCCGCGGCCGCCACGCCGGCGTCCAGGGCCCACGCACGGGCACCGCCGTACCGGGAGTGGAGCCCGTCCAGGAACCCCTCCATGGTCGACGCCTCCACGCTGAGGCGCCCCGGCGGCACCTTGGCCATCCGCTCGGCGAAGCCCGGCTCGGCGCGCCAACGGTCCAGGATCAACCGGATCCGCTCGGCGGTGATGACGTAGTCGGCGACGATGGTGCCCCGGTCGACCCCGAGCAGTTCGAGCACGAGGGCGGCGAGGACGCCGGTGCGGTCCTTGCCCGCGGCGCAGTGGAACACCAGCGGGTAGTGCTCGTCGCCACCGAGCAGCGACAGCACCCGGGCGATGGCGTCACCACCCACGTCGAGATACCAGAGATAACGCTCGGCCAGGTCGTCGCCCGCCGGGGCGGGGGCGGCCACCGCCTCGCGGTCGGCCGCACCGTCGGGCGTGCCGTCGCCGCGCACGCCCTCTTTCACCACCGCCAGGTGGTGGAAGGCCACGTCCTCGGGCTCGAGCGGGCCACGGCCCGAACGCTCCAGCTCGCGCTCGGTGCGGAGGTCCACCACCGTGCGCAGGCCGAGCACCCGGAGGTGGGCCACGTCGCCGGGGGTCAGCTCGTGGAGTGCGTCGCTCCGGAACAGCCGCCCCCACCGGACCGGCCGTCCGTCCGCGCCGGCATACCCGCCGAGATCACGGAAATTGAACGACCCTTCGAGGGCGACCAGGCGTGCGGCGGAGTCCATGGGCCCATCTTGGCCCGTCGCCACGCGGGGTGCCGCCGACAGGAGGTGTTCAAGGTGGGGCCCGGGATGGGCGACAATAGAGGGAATCCGTCGTACGGACCGTGCCGGAAACCCGGGCGCGGTCGCCGCCTCCCGCCGGGGGCCGTCGGCGAACCGGACCGACCACACAACAACAGGAGCCCCTCCCCCATGAAGTCCCTCGCCACCTGGTGCGTCCGCCACCGCCTCGTCGTGGTCCTGCTCTGGATCGCCGCGCTCGTCGGCATGTCGGTCCTCTCCAACGGCATCGGCACCGCCTACTCGAACAACTTCTCGCTGCCCCACACCGAGTCCACCGAGGCACTCCAGCTGCTCCAGGCCGCGGCGCCCAAGCAGGCCGGGGACCAGGAGCGCATCGTGCTGCACACCACGGACGGCACCCCCGTGACCGGTGCGGAGGTCCAGAGCTCCGTCGACACCATGCTCACCAAGGTCGCCGCCGTTCCCCACGTGACCACCCTCCAGTCACCCTTCACCACGACGGCGACCGAGCTGCCCGGAGCGCAGTCGGGCCAGACGGTCACGGTCCTGCCCGGACCCCACCAGGTCAGTGCCGACGGCCGCACGGCATTCGTGAACGTCACCTTCGACGTCCAGGGCCAGAACGTGGACGTCACCCAGTCCAAGCAGTTCGTCAACGCCGCGCTGTCCGCCCAGGGCCCGCACCTGCAGGTGGCCGTGTCCGGTCAGATCGCCGAACAGGCCGACCGCCAGTCCTTCGGAGGCACCGGACTGGGTGTGCTGCTGGCGGCCATCGTGCTCCTGCTCGTCTTCGGCTCCGTCTTCGCCATGCTGCTGCCGATCCTGTCGGCCATGGCGTCGCTCGGCACCGCCATCGGCGTGATCGGGCTCCTCAGCCACGTCCTCAAGATGCCGGTGTTCTCCACCGAGCTGGTGCTGCTGATCGGGCTGGGGGTCGGTGTCGACTACGCCCTGTTCATCGTGACCCGCCACCGACAGGGGCTCCTGGCGGGCAACGACGTCGAGTCGTCGATCGTCAACGCCGTCAACACCTCCGGGCGGGCGGTCCTGTTCGCCGGGATCATCGTGTGCATCGCCCTGCTCGGGATGTTCGCGCTCGGCGTGTCCTTCCTCTACGGCCTGGCCATCGCCGCGGCCATCGGCGTGTCCTTCACGATGGTCGCCGCGCTGACCCTGCTGCCCGCCCTGTTGGGCTTCATCGGCCCGCGCGTGCTCAGCCGCAAGCAGAAGAAGGACCTCGCCGCCAACGGCCCCCGCATCGTCGGTGCCGGCACCAAGGGGTTCTGGCCGAACTGGGCGGACTTCATCCAGCGCCAGCCGATCGTGCCGGCGATCGTGGCCCTCGTCGTGGTGTTCCTCGTGGCCATGCCGTTCTTCTCGCTGCGGCTCGGCACGTCGGACCAGGGCAACGACCCGACGTACACGACGACCCGCCAGGCCTACGACCTGCTGTCGGCGGGATTCGGCCCGGGGTTCAACGGACCCCTCCAGCTCGTGGCCGAGCAGAAGGGTCAGATCGACACCCAGACCCTGGACAAGCTCGCCGCCGCCGTGCGCGAGCATCCGGGTGTCGCCGCCGTCGTGCCCGCCATCACCCTTCCCGCCCACGGCGGCCAGCAGGTGGCGCTGATCAACGTCTACCCGACCACCTCGCCGCAGTCGTCGGCCACCAACACACTCATCAACGAGATCCGCCAGACGACCATCCCCGGGGTGACGTCGGGCACCGGGGTGACGGTCTACGTGGGTGGCACCACGGCGATCTTCGCCGACTTCGCGAAGGTCCTCACCTCGAAGCTGCCCCTGTTCATCGGCCTCGTGGTCCTGCTCTCGTTCTGCCTCCTGGCCATCGTCTTCCGCAGCCTGGTCATCCCCTTGACCGCGGCGGTCATGAACCTGCTGTCCATCGGGGCCGCCTTCGGGATACTCGTGGCCGTCTTCCAGTGGGGCTGGGCCGGCTCGGTGTTCCAGGTGAACCAGACCGGGCCGATCGAGGCCTTCCTGCCGGTGATGATGTTCGCCATCCTCTTCGGCCTGTCGATGGACTACGAGGTCTTCCTCATCACCCGTATCCAGGAGGAGTACTTCAAGTGCGGCGACAACAGCACCGCGGTGCGCAACGGCCTGGCCGCCACGGGCAAGACCATCACCGCGGCGGCCCTCATCATGATCCTGGTGTTCGGTGCCTTCATCCTGGGCGGCATCCGCGTCATCAAGGAATTCGGCCTGGGCCTGGCCGGCGGGATCCTGGTCGACGCCGTCATCATCCGGATGGCCGTCGTGCCCTCGGTCATGATCCTGCTCGGCAAGTCGAACTGGTGGTTCCCCAAGTGGCTCGAGTGGCTGCCGCACGTGACCGTCGACCCCGACCTCCCGACCGACCCCCACGCGGGGGCGCCCCCGGCGCCCGCCGACGAGGAGCCGGTGCCCGTCTGATCCCCTGACCGGCATCACTCCCGGGCGCCACCGGTGTTGCCCGACGGCACCCGGGTCGCCCGGGACACCTGGTGGGGACGGGTGTAACTTCGCGCGGAGGAACCATTCCACCCGAGGGGGATCATCATGTCCGACTTCGTCATGACCATCGGAGGCGATTCCGTGCCGGCCGCCGACTCGTTCGGGGTGGTGAACCCGGCCAACGGCGAGGTCTTCGCCCACGCCC
>CAZULR010000112.1:0-7830 GCA_964621235.1 uncultured Acidimicrobiaceae bacterium | reverse complement strand
CGAGAGGTGGAGGGGACAAGACGGTGCCGCTCTCTGAGCACGAACAGAGGATCCTCCACGAGCTGGAGCAGTCCCTCTATCAGGAGGATCCCGACTTCGCCGAGCGCGTGCGCTCCGAGACCGTGTACCGCCACGCCGGCCGGTACTGCATCTGGTCGGCCCTGGTCTTCGTCGCCGCCCTCGTGTTCATGTTCTTCACGTTCGCCTCGAACCTGGCGCTCGGCTTCGTCGGCGTCGTGATCATGTTCCTGTCCGGGGTCGTGTTCGCCAACAACGCCCGGCGGATGGGCAAGGCGGGGATCGACGATCTGTCGAGGTCCCTGCACACCCGCAGCATCAACAATCCGGTCCACGATCCCCGTGACTGGATCCGTGGGCGCTTCCACCGCGACGACTGATCCATCGGCAGGTGACGTCGGCCCTCCAGGCGCCGATGGCCTGCCGTCCCCCGGCACCGTCCCGTCCCCGTCGGTCGCAGCCGCTGCCGGTTCCCCCACGTCGACCCCGCTCCTGGCCATCGACGTCGGCGGGACCAAGATGGAGGCGGGCATGGTCAGCCGTGACGGACGGATCCTCGACCGGGCACGCATCGCCACGCCCGGCTCCACCGATCCCGACAAGGTATTCGACGCGCTGGCGTCGGTCGTGGGTGACGTGCTCGCGCGGGCAGCGCTGCCTCCCGACGCCTGCGGAGTGGGTTGCGGAGGCCCGATGGAGCTCGGCGGTCGGACCGTGAGCCCGCTCAACATCCATGGCTGGCGCGGGTTCCCGCTCCGAGCCAGGCTCGCCGACCTGGTGGGGGTGCCGGTGGCGGTCGACAACGACGCCAAGGCCCTGGCTCTGGGCGAAGGGTGGGTGGGCGCGGCCCGCGGTTGCGACAATTACCTCGCCATGGTCGTGTCGACCGGTGTCGGCGGCGGCATCGTGCTCGACGGTCGGCTCCTCGACGGATCAGGCGGCAATGCCGGCCACATCGGCCACGTCGTCGTCGAGCCCAAGGGCCGTCCCTGCGCGTGCGGGGGGCGGGGCTGCCTGGAGGCCGAGGTGTCGGGGACGGCGATCGCGGCGATGACCGGGAAGCCGGCCGCCGAGGCCGACCTCGGCCTGCGTCGGCACTGCGGCACACTCGTCGGGCGGGCGGTGGCATCAGTGGCCTGCCTGCTCGACCTGCAGCTCGCCGTGGTCGCCGGATCGGTGGCGTTGGGGTTCGGTGACGACTTCTTCGATGCCGCCACCGACGAGCTGCGGCTCCGCTGCGGACTCGAGTTCGCCCGGAGGACCCGCATCGAGCCGGGTGGACTCCGAGGTGACGGCCCTCTCGTCGGGGCGGCGGCCGTCGCCCTGGCCAACCATGACCGCACGGGCGCGGGACCGGGGGGCGGCGATCGCCGGGAAGGAACGGCGCCGGTCTCCGTCGGCCGCAGCCCCGCCGGCGGCTCCGACATGGGGGAGGATGGTCGGTGATGGTTCCCGCCCCACCCGCCCGTTCCACCGGGCACGACGTCGCCCGGCTGGCCAGGGCCGTCTTCGCCCGCCCGGACCTCTGGTGGACCGCCCTGGGGGAGCTGCGACGCATGGCCCCCCATCTGTGGTGGCGGACCCCACCCCATCTGCCACTTCCCGACCGGGGCCTCTGGGAGTTCCGGATGGTAACGGCCTACGGCCGTCCGGACGCCGTGCCGGACCGCCGGGACGTGGTCACATTCCTCGAGTGGTGTCGGGCCACGGCCGCCACCGGCACGCCACGACCGGGCGGACACGGATAGGAACTGTCCGATGGACCGCCCGACCTTCCGCCCGGCCGCGACGGCCCACCCACCCGCTGCGTCGGCGGGGAGCAGGGCCGACGGGAAGAACGGTGCGCGGCGGTCGCCGGTGACGTCGACGCGTCGGGCGCTCGTCCTGAACGCCACCTTCGAGCCGCTGGGCATCGTGTCGTCGCGCCGCGCGGTCCTGCTGGTCCTCGACACCAAAGCCGAGCTCGTCCATGCCACCGAGCGGGTGTTCCGGGCCGAACGGGTGACCGTCCCGGAGCCGTCCGTCGTCCGGCTGATCCGCTACGTGAAGGTGCCCTACAACTACCGGGTGGCGGTCAACCGCCGCACCGTCTTCGCACGCGACGGTGGCAAGTGCCAGTACTGCGGTGCCTCGGCGGAGAACCTCGACCATGTGATCCCACGAAGCAAGGGGGGTCCGCACACCTGGGAGAACGTCGTCGCCGCGTGCCGCCCGTGCAACACCCGCAAGGAGGACCGCCTGCCGCACGAGGCCGGCATGGTCCTCCGCTCCACGCCGGCAGCACCCCGGCACCGGGTGCAGCTCCTCGCCCTGTGTGGCAACACCAGCGACGACTGGGCCGACTACCTCGGCGCCGACGTGGTCGGCGGTCGCCAGCTCAGCGCCTGACGGGTTCGCGCCACCGCGCCGGCGCCCTCATCGGTGCCGCGGCGCGACGGACCGGCTCCGGAGGTCCGGTGCAAGACTGATCAGGTGCCGGCAGCCTGGGAGATCGACGAGCGGCGTGACGGTCCGTCCGCACTCCACGGTTCGTGGCCGGCGGTGGAGCGGAATCCCGCGCGTCACCGGGTGGCCGTGTGCCGACCGACCCGTCGGGCGGTCGTGCTGGGCTCCACCCAGCGACCCTCGGTCGTCGACACGGTGGCGGCCGAGGCCGCGGGACTCGACGTCGTCCGGCGCCGTTCGGGTGGGGGGGCGGTGCTCGTCACGCCGGACGACCCGGTGTGGATCGACGTGTGGGTCCCCGTGGACGACCCGTTGTGGAGCGCGGACGTGACCGGGGCGTTCGCATGGCTCGGCTCCACCTGGGCCGGCGCGCTGGACCGGCTCGGGTTGCCGGGCAGTGACGTCCAGGGTGCGGGACCCGGCACCTGCACCAGGTGGTCGTCCCTCGTCTGCTTCGGCGGCGTCGGCGCCGGTGAGGTGACGGTCGCCGGGCGCAAGGTCGTCGGCCTGGCGCAGCGCCGGAACCGTTCGGGCGCGTGGTTCCACGGCGCCTGCGTCCTGCGGTGGGACCCGACCCTCCTTCTCGAGGTCCTGGACCTGTCGCCGGGGGAGCGGGCCGCCGCTACCGCCGGCCTCGGCGCGGCCGCCATCGGCGTGGCCGACGCGTTGGGGGGGGATCCGTCCCCCGGGGGGCGGGGCCTTCCCGATCGGGACGACGTGGTCTCGGCACTGCTCGACGCACTCCCGTAGGGGACCGCTCCGGGCCGGCCCACGTTCCCGACGCCGGGCCCACGGACTCCCCATCCGGTCGCGGACGCCGTCCGACATGCTCCACTTCGCCCCACCCCGGTCCCCGATGCGGTCTGCGGCGCGGGCCGGGACGGCGAACCGAGGGGCGGAACCCTTGTGCCGCCTGGACGTACGGCGGCCGGCCGGCGCCCGGGACTGCGGCCACGGGCGGCGGGCCTCCGGATCCGGACGGGTGGCCCCGCGCACGCAGCCGCCGGGCCGTCGCGCCGGGTCCATCCGGCGAAGCTTCTGTGACCTGGGAATTCCCCGGAAGAAGTTGGAGGAAGGTGGTTGACGGGTGGAGCCAAGGGGTTTAGGGTGGAGCGCAGTGGTGTGAAAGGGAGGGGCCCGAATTCGTCGGGTACCGGGCACTGCAGGGAGCGTTGTGGGAGCAAGGTCCAGTGGCACGGTTCTTCGGCAGACACGAGCACTCGCTCGACGACAAGGGAAGGGTGATCCTGCCGGCAAAGTTCCGCACCCATTTCGAGCACGGCGGCTTTCTCGCTCCCGAGCAGGACGGCTGCCTGTCCCTGTGGACGCCGGACCAGTTCGAGCTGCAGATGGACGCGATGATGGAGCGCTCCTCGGTCAGCCGGAGCGACCGCAACCTGGTCCGTCTCTGGGCCTCCACGTCGCACGAGTTGGAGATCGACAAGCAGGGCCGCATGGCCATCCCGGCGAGGCTGCGGGAGTACGCCCACCTGGAGGGCGACGTGCTGGTGCTCGGCGCGATCGACCGGGTGGAACTGTGGGACCGGCAGACCTGGGAAGAGAAGGTGCTCCCGGAAGAGGCGCGTCTGACCATGGGCGACGACGGCTGAGTGACGCGATGCGACTCCACCTCGTCCGCCACGGCCAGTCCGACCCGGAGCGCCGTGCTCCCGGCACCCGCCGCCCCCGCCGGGGCACGGCGGTGCTCACCGCGGTCGCTGACGTGCCCGCACCGAACGGTTCGGTCGGCCCGACCGACGCCACAGAGGACGTCGACGGTGCTGGTCCGAGTGGTGCCGGCGACCGTCCCGCTCCGTCCACCGGGGGAAGTGTCGCCGTCCGGCGGATCTCGACGTCCCCCCTCATGCTCAGCGCGGCCGAGCTCGCCGAGCGCGTCGGTCACCCGGCGTCACTGCCCCGTCCCACCCCTCTGCAGTCGGGCCAGGCCGCCGTGGCCCGGCACGACGTGCACATCGAACGTGTCTGGCCCATGCGCAGTCCCTCGACCGGACCACCGGGAGGTTCCTCCTCCGCCTCCTCCCGGTCGGACCGTCGCGGCGCTCCACCCGCACGAATTGTGCCGGTCGAGGGGCTGCGGATGAGCCAGGCCTTCCCCCACGAGCCAGTGATGGCCCTCGAGGTCGTCGACCTGCTGAGCGTCGTCCCCCCGGGACTCGTCCTCGATGCCACCCTCGGCGGTGCCGGCCATGCCCGTGCGCTGCTCGAGGCCAACCCGGCCATCACCCTCCTGGGGCTCGACCGTGACCCCATCGCCGTCGCTGCAGCCACCGGCGAGCTGGCGGTCTTCGGGCACCGGGCGGTGATCCGCCGGTCGCGCTTCGACTCCCTCGCCGCCGTCGTGGAACAGGTGCAGGGCGAGCTGGGCACCCCGGAGGACCAGCGGGGGCTCACCGGCGTGCTCTTCGACCTCGGCGTGAGCTCGCCCCAGCTCGACGTGGCCGAGCGCGGCTTCTCCTACCGGCGTGACGCCCTCCTCGACATGCGGATGGACCCGACGGTCGGGCGCACCGCCGCCGACGTCGTCAACAGCTCCGACGAGGACACGCTCGTCCAGCTGTTCGCCGACAACGGGGAGAACCGTTTCGCCCGGCGCATCGCCCGGGCCATCATCGCCGCCCGGCCGATCACCACCACCGGCCAGCTGGCCGACGTCGTCCGCGACGCCATCCCCGCCGCCACCCGCCGCACCGGCGGCCATCCCGCCCGTCGGGTCTTCCAGGCCATCCGCATCGCCGTCAACGAGGAGCTCGACCAGCTGCAGACCGGACTCGACGCCGCTCTGGGCCTGTTGCGTCCCGGCGGCCGATGCGTCGTGATCTCGTACCACTCGGGGGAGGACCGGATGGTCAAGTCGACGTTCACCAGTGCCTCGACGGACGACTGCCACTGCCCCCCGGGCCTGCCCTGTGTGTGCGGTGCCGATCCCCAGTTCCGCCTGGTCGTGCGCGGCTCGCGCAAGCCGTCGGACCAGGAGATCGCCCGCAACCGCAGGGCCGAGGCCGCCCGCCTCCGTGTGATCGAGCGGCTCCCGTCGGCGCACGCCTCCTCGACGAGCGGGGAGGTCGCCTGATGGCCCCTCCCGCCACGGCCACCGCACGTCGGGCCACCGCGGCCCCTCAGCCGCGGCCTTCGACCCGCCGCCCCGCACTCCGGGTCTTCGAGCCCCTGCCCCGGCGCACCTCGCGCCGGCACCTGTCACGGCGCGGCCACCTCTGGCTGGCCACCGTGCTCGTCGTGGGCAGCCTGCTTGCCGTCGTCGTGGGGGACACGATGGTGGCGCAGGGCCAGGTGCGCCTGGCCGACCTCCAGTCGAAGATCGCCTCCCAGCAAGCGATCCAGAAGGCGGCACAGACCGAGGTGGCCCAGCTCGCCGCCCCCGAGCGCGTGGTCGCCCAGGGCATCCTCCTCGGACTGACGGCCCCGGCCCAGGTGGTCGACCTGCCCCAGGTCCCGCTCAACGTCCCGCTGCCGGTGCCGGACACCACCCCGCTCCCGTCGGCCCACACCGCGTCGACGACGACCCACGCCGCTTCGAGCCCCGCCCCGACGACAGCCAGTTCGGCGACCACGGCTGCCACCCGGTGAGCCCCGCCGTCCTGCTCAACCGGCGCACCAGGGCGATGCGCCTGCTGCTCGTCGCCATCTTCCTCGTCATGGTCCTGCGCCTGATCCAGGTCCAGGAGTTCAGCCACCAGCACTATGCGGCGCTCTCCCGGGCCCAGCTCACCCAGACGGTCACCGTGCCCCCGGTGCGCGGCGGCATCTACGACCGCAACGGCGAGGTACTGGCGGAGACGGTGACACGCCAGACCGTCGTCGCCGATCCGCAGATCATCAAGGAACCGGCACAGGTCGCCGCCGCCCTCGCACCCTTGCTCGGGCAGTCGGCCGACAGCCTCCGGTCGCTCCTCACCGAGCCCAGCGGGTTCGTCTACCTCGCCCACCGGGTGCCCGACGCCACGGCGGCCGCCATCTCCAAGCTGGGCCTCAACGGGATCAACCTGGTGCCGGAGTCGCAGCGGGTGGTCCCGGTCGGACTGCTGGCGGAGCCGGTGGTGGGAACTGTCGGCTGGAACGGCGCCGGCACCTCGGGCATGGAGTACCAGTACCAGTCCACCCTCTCCGGCAAGCCCGGCACGACCGACGTCCTCGAGTCCCCGGACGGGGTGGCGCTGCCGAGCGGCGACCGCTCGACGCCGGCGCAGCCCGGCACGGGCCTCGAGCTCACGCTCGACGAGTCGGTCCAGTACGTGACCGAGCAGGCCCTGGCGGCCGAGATCCTGGCGGCGCACGCCACGGCCGGGACCGCGGTGATCATGGACGTCAAGACCGGCGACATCCTGGCGATGGCCAATCTGACCTCCGACAAGTCCGGCGCTTCGACGGCCACGACACCGGCGACGACGACTTCGACGACCGCGCCGGCCACCCTGACCGCCCACGTGGCCGCCACGCCGGACACGTCGGGCCCGACACTGGTCGCCCAGTCCGACACGCTGCCGGCCGGCGTGTCCGAGGCGCCGTCCAACTCCGCGGTCACCCAGGTCTACGAGCCGGGCTCGGTGTTCAAGCTGGTGACCTTCTCCGCCGCCCTGGCCGACGCCGTGGTCACGCCCACCACGGCACTGACCGTCCCGGCGGCCCTGCCGATGGGCAAGTACACGTTCCACGATGCCGAGCAGCACGGATCGGTGTCGATGACGGCCACGCAGATCCTGGCCCAGTCATCGAACATCGGGACGATCGAGGTGGCCGAGGGCCTGGGCGAGTCCCGCCTGCTCAACCAGATCTCCCTCCTGGGCTTCGGCAAGCCGACCGGCCTCGGGATCCCCGGGGAGTCCCAGGGGCTCGTGCCCGGCGCCTCGCAGTGGACGGGGACGTCCATCGGGTCGACCCCGATCGGCCAGGACGACGCGGTGACCGCCCAGCAGGTGCTCGACGCCTACAACGCCGTGGCCAACGGGGGCGTCTTCGTGTCCCCGCGGCTCGTGCGGGCCCGCGTGGCCGCCGACGGGACCGTGACCGGCACGGCGGCCTCGGGCTCCCACCGGGTCATCGACCCCACCACCGACTCGGAGCTGACGAACATGCTCGAGTCCGTGGTGTCCACGGGCACCGGGACCAGCGCCCAGATCGACGGGTACACGGTGGCCGGCAAGACCGGCACCGCCCAGATCCCCAGCCCGGACCACCTCGGCTACATCCCCGGCGCCTACATCGGCTCCTTCGCCGGGTTCGCTCCCGCCCAGCACCCCGTGCTGTCCGCCATCGTGGTCCTCGACCACCCCACACCGATCTACGGTGGTGCCGTGGCCGCTCCCGTCTTCTCCACGATCATGGCGTACG
>CAZULR010000111.1:0-7854 GCA_964621235.1 uncultured Acidimicrobiaceae bacterium | reverse complement strand
CGGTCTTGTCGGTGAACAGGATCTCGATGTTCCCGAGGTCCTCGATGGCCACCAGTCGCTTGACCAGCACCTTCTTGGCGGCCAGCGCCCGGGACCCGGTGGACAGGCTCACGGTCACGATCGCCGGCATCATCTCGGGGGCGATGCCCACGGCGATGGCCAGGGAGAAGAGCAGTGCCTCGAGGAGCGGCCGTGACAGCACCACGTTGACGGCGAAGATGAACACGGTGAGCACGGCGGCGACCCCGAACAGGAACCGCGAGAACTTCGACAGTCCCACCTCGAAGGCCGTCTGCGCCTGCTTCTCCCCCAGGCCGGCGGCGATCCGGCCGAACGCCGTCCGCGTCCCGGTGCTGACGACGACCCCCCGACCCGAGCCCTGGTGGACGACGGTGCCCATGAACGCGCAGTTCACCAGGTCGAGCGACCCAGCGGAGTCGGAGGCAGTCACCGACTTCACGACGGGCAGCGACTCGCCCGTGAGGACTCCCTCGTCGCACTCGAGCTCCTCCACGTCGAGGAGGCGGACGTCGGCGGGGACGATCACACCGATCCGGAGCTCGACCACGTCGCCGGGCACCAGGTCGGACACGGGCACGCGGGTGGACATTCCGTCGCGGACGACCTCGATGTCGTGGTGGATCTTGGCGCGGAGCGAGGACATGGCCGACTCCGCCCGGTACTCGTTGACGAACCCCAGGCCCACGCTCAGCACCACGATCACGGCGATGATCACGGCGTTCGTACCGCCGCCGGTCAGTCCGGACACCAGTGCCGCGCCCAGCAGCAGGATGAGGATCGGGTTCCGGACCTGGCGGACCAGCACCGCCCCGGCCCGCACCTGGCGGGTGGCGAGGACGTTGCCGCCGAACCGCCGCAGCCGCGCCGCAGCCTCGACCGCCGTCAGGCCCGTCGGGCCCCCCTCCAGAGCGTCGATGACCTCCCCGGGCGCCATCCGGGCCGCCGTGGCCAGGTCCAGCGCACCGCCCGGGACGCCGGCACCGGTGGACCGGCGGCGGCCCGGGACTCCCGCTCCGGTCCCGGTGGCGGACCCGACGAGGTGGTCGCTCACGTCCCGATGATCGTGCCCCGGGAACCCTCGAGCAGCTCGGCGGCGTCCCCGATCCGGCCGATCATGGCCGGGCGTCCCGTGGCTTCCACGAAGCGGCAGGCGGCGTCCACCTTGGGCCCCATGGATCCGGCCGGGAAGGAGCCGGCGCGCAGCTCGGCCGCGGTCGTCCGGCGGATCAGCGTGGCCTCCGGCGTGCCGAACCCGGCCACGACCCCGTCCACGTCGGTCAGGAGGAGCAGAGCGTCGGCCCCGAGCTCGCGGGCCAGGAGGGCGGCGGCCAGGTCCTTGTCGATCACCGCCTCGGAACCGCGCAGACGGCCGTCGTCCCCCCGCACGACGGGGATGCCGCCGCCGCCGGCGCAGATCACCACCGCCCGGTCGTCCACGGCCAGGCGGATCATCGCCAGTTCGACGATCACCCGGGGCTCAGGGGAGGGCACCACCCGCCGCCAGGCCGTCCCGTCCTGCCGGATCTGCCACCCGCGCCGGGCCGCCAGGTCCGCGGCAACCGACTCGGAGTAGACCGGGCCGACGAACTTGGTCGGATCCGTGAACGCCGGGTCGTCGGCGTTCACCTCGGTCTGGCAGATGAGGCTGACCACGCTCCGTCCGGGCAGGGCGTTCTCGAGCGCCTGCAGGAGGAAGTACCCGATCATCCCCTGGGACTCGGCACCCAGCACGTCCATCGGGTACGGGCCCGGGAGGTCGGGATCGGCGGCACTCTCGTTGGCCAGGAGCCCCACCTGGGGACCGTTCCCGTGGGTGACCACGAGCTCGTGGTCGGACGCCAGGCCCGCCAGCGCGGCCACCGCCACCGCGACGTGGCCCTCCTGGATCTCGGCGACCGGGGCCTCACCCCGCTCGAGGAGCGCATTGCCGCCGACGGCGACCACCAACCGCATCTCCGCGACCCGGGACGGAGGCCGCTCAGGCCTGCGTCGACGCCTCGGTGGCGGCCGCGGGCACCTCGTCGGGGAGGTCGACCGGCTCCGCCGACTCACCGAGGCGCTGGCGGCGGGCGTTGAGGAAGGCGTAGAGGACCAGCCCGGCGAGGATCACGACCAGGGCCTGGTAGACGACCTGGTAGCCCGAGGCGAAGGTCACCCACATGGAGAACAGCACACTCGCCCCGGCGACGCTGAGGTCGCGGGCCAGCTGCCAGCCCTGCACCCTCCGCCGACGGGACACCAGGTAGGTGAGCTGGGCGATGGCGGACATGAAGTAGGGGATGGCCACCGTCACCACGGTCAGGTCCACCAGGTAGGTGAAGACCGTCAGGCCCGCGCTGGTGTTGTAGCGCCACAGCATCAGCAGCGACGGCAGTGCGGTGCCCACCAGGATGCCGAACCAGGCCGTGCCCTTCCGGTCGGTCCAGGCGAAGGGCTTGGGGAACATGTCGTCCTGGGCCATGGCCCGCGACGTCTCGGTCACGATGAGCGTCCAGCCGTTGAGGGCGCCGATGCCGGACACCACGGCGACGGCCGCGATGAACTTCCCGGCCCAGCTGCTGTGGGGGAACATCGAGTCGAAGGCGTTCACGAACGGCGACCCGGTGCTGATCAGGGCGTGGTGGGCGACGAGGCCCATGACCACGGCGGTGACCAGCACGTAGAGCACCGCACTCAGTGCGGTGCCGAGGACGGAGGCCCGCTCCACGTTCACCCGGGGGTTGGTGACCCGCTTGGCCGTCATCGCTGCCGCCTCGACGCCGATGAAGGAGAACAGGGCGACGCCGGCGGCGATGCCGATGCCGCTGTAGAGGCTGCCCCCCGAGGCGTTGAACGGGCCGAAGTGCGCCGCGGTGACGAAGAACCAGCCCACGATGCCCACGAACAGCAGAGGCAGGAACTTGAGGACGACGGTGATGTTCTGGAACCACGCCATCTGCCGGATCCCGGCCAGGTTGATCAATGCGGGGACCCACAGCCCGACCATGGCGATGCCCCAGTTGGCCATGCCCGAGGGATGGGCCCAGCCGAAGAGCGCATCGACGTAGAAGACCCACGACGACACGATGGCGGCGTTGCCGGCCCAGGACTGGATCCAGTAGCACCAGCCGACCAGGTAGCCGGCGAAGTCGCCGAACTCGTGCCGGCTGTAGGCGTAGAGCCCACCGTCACTGTTGGGGATCCGCCGGGTGAGCTGGCCGAACAGGACGGCCAGCAGCATGGCACCGACGGCGATGACGCCCAGCACGACGATGCCCATGGTGCCCGCGCCGGCGATCACCGCCGGCATCGTGAACACCCCGGTCCCGACGATGCTGCCGATGACCAGCCCGGTCGCCGACGTCAGGCCGAGGGCGTGGGCCTTCTGCTCGTTGCGGGGGGAGAGCGAGGGACCCTCGGGGACCGGGGGCGGCGGTGGGGCCGCCAGCGGTGGTTCGGTGGTGAGTGTCATCGGGACTCCAATCCGTTCATCCGCCGGGGAAGGACGGTGCTCTCCACCTCAGGATGCATGCCCGGCGCTTCCAGCGGCAGAGGACAAATACCCACACCTGGGGGTCGAATTGCCTGAACGCACGGTCCTCCGGCGAGGGCGGCCACGGTGGCGACGCGGGTCCGGCGGGTCGTGGATCCCGGCTGCGGACGGGCCGACACCCGACGAAGGGTGACGTTTCCCCTGGTCAACCATGTTCCATGCCCACTCGGCCGTGGCGGCGACACCTCCGGGAACGGCACTGTACGAGCCGGATGCCGGTGGTCCCGCCTCACGGGCTCCCGACCTTTGCCGGGGCGGCTCCCTACGACCCCGCCGGGACCTGACGCAGTCCGATCTCGTTGCCGTCGGCGTCCTGGACCTTCGCGACGAGCAGGCCGGCGGCGACGTCGGTCGGCTCCTGGACCACCCGTGCGCC
Source organism: uncultured Acidimicrobiaceae bacterium (assembly GCA_964621235.1). GTDB lineage: Bacteria > Actinomycetota > Acidimicrobiia > Acidimicrobiales > RAAP-2 > Bog-756. The sequence goes on along the minus strand of CAZULR010000111.1, from coordinate 3,925 downwards.
CGCTCCCCGGAGGGCGGCCAGGGTGTCCTCGATGTCCTCGACGTCGTAGAACGCCACCGGTCCGGTCATCCCCTGGTCGTGGCCGCCCGGCACGAGGCCGATTTCGTGGCCGTCGACGGAGAACCCGACGTAGTACGGCGACTCGACGTGGGGTCTGGCGCTGAACACCGTGGTGAAGAGCGCCTTCGTCGCCTCGAGGTCGTTCACGGGGTAGAGCACGGTGGTGATCTGCACGGGCATGGCGGGTCCTCCTGTCACGTGTCCCCACCTTCGTGGGTCACGACGTATGACGCCGGAACCTCCGAGAGTGTGACACTGGGCCACGAACCGACCCCGGCCGACCGCCGCGGGGACGACCGACCGCACCTCCGCGGCGTGGCCCGGCGGACCCCCGGGATGGTCGGGGTCGACCTCCTCCGTCCACCTCGCGGGTCGTAGGCGACGCCGCGGCCGCCGGGTGGGGCGCTTTCGGACGTGTCGTCAGCGTGCCAGCATCTTGAAGTCGAGCAGGGTGCCCCCGCCACGGTTGGCCGAGACCTCCAGCTGGCCGTGCAGCTCCTCGGCCCGGCGGCGCATGTTGCCCATGCCGCGTCCGCCGCCGAGGGTGTCGGTCCCTCCCATCCCCCGTCCATTGTCACGGACCTGGAGCCGGCACTGGCTGCCGTCCACGCCCAGCAGCACCGTCGCCTCGGTCGCCCGGGCATGGCGCGCCACGTTGGTCAACGCCTCCCGGATGATCGACAGCACATGGTCGGCGACGTCGTCGGAGATCGCCGTGTCCACGGGGCCCTCGAAGATGACGCGCACGTCGAAGCCGAGCAGCTCCCCCAGTTCCCGCAGCAGTCCTGTGACCTGGAAACGGATCCCACCGGACCGGTCCCCGACGGTCAGGTTGAAGATCGAGCTGCGGATCTCCCCGATCGTGTCGTCGAGCTCGGCGATGACCGAGGCCAGGCGATCCGACAGCCCCTCGTCCTCCACGGCTCCCGCCATGCTCTGCAACGTGAGTCCGGCGCCGAAGATCCGCTGGATCGCCCGATCGTGCAGGTCGAGCGCCACCCGGTCGCGCTCGTGCAGCACGGCGTTGGTCTTCATCTCCTGGACGAGTCGGGCGTTCTGGACGGCCATGCCCGCCGCCAGGGCCAGCGCGTCCACCAGGATGGCGTCGTCGCCCGTGAACTCGGTCCAGCCGATCTTGTCCGTCAGGTACAGGTTGCCGTAGACCTCGTCCTTGACGCGGACCGGCACCCCGAGGAAGCACGTCATCGGGGGATGGTTCTGCGGGAAGCCCGAACGGTCGGCATGGACGTTGATGTCAGAGATGCGCAGCGTCTGGGGATCGGAGATGAGCAGGCCCAGGACCCCGAGGCCCTTCGGCCGCTTCCCGATCACCGCCTCCTCCTCGGGCTCCAATCCCACGGTGATGAATTCGGCGAGGGCCGTCCGCTCGCTGTTCAGGACACCGATCGCCCCGTAGCGGGCACCGGTGATGGCCCGCGCCTCCTCGACGATGTGCCGCAGGAGCTGCGGCAGGTCCAGGTCCGTCCCGATCAGGAGCATGGCGTCGATGATCCGGCGCAGCTTCGACGGGTCCTCGATGGCGTGCAGCGGCATCAGACGACCTCCCGTCCCGGGACCCGGCGACGACGGGCGGCGCCCGTCGCGTCGGGCGTCACCGCGGCACGTCTGCTCGAGCACATCCCGATCGTCTCCTCGCCGTTCGAGCGCGGGAGGTCCGACGCCACACCCGCCGTGGCCCCGGACACGCCCGTCCGCTCCTCCAACCGTAACCCAGGGATGAGGGAACGGCACCGCCTCGCCGCACGGCCCTCGGCCGCCACGCGGGCCGCTCACCAGACCTGACGCGCCTCCTCGGCGAAGCCCTGGAGTCCGGAGAACTCGACGCTGCGACCGCTGTCGTCGGTCACCCGGCCCGCATAGGTGCCGAACACCTGGTGCACCTCGCTCCCGAGGTCCCCGTCCCCCGTGTGCGTGTACTTGTCGTAGACGGGGGTGAGCACGACTGACAGCTGGCCTCCCGGGTCTTCGACGGCCCAGGGGGCCATCGGGTCGTCCCAGTCGTAGGTCCACTGCAGCTCGCGGCCGAGCTTGGTGACCCGGCCGTCGAGGATGAAGCCGTTCTCGGTGGCTCCGGTCCCCTCCGTCCACTTGGCCCCGACCTGCAGCCCGACCACCACGTGGTCGGCCCGGCCCGAGGCGGCGCCCCAGTTCCAGGTCACCCGGGACGGCCAGCGCCCCCGCCCGACGTCGAGCACGCCCCAGGCGTCGCCCCCGGCGCCCAGGACGAACTCCTCGTCACCGATCCGGAGGAACCCCGTGACCGGACGTGCCACCTGCTTGGAGGTGAAGTTGAACGTGTCGTCGCTCCACGGCACGACGACGTTCACCGATTCGAGACCGGGCGGGCGGGCGACCTGGGCGTCGAAGGACCCGGGCCGGCCGTCCGCCTCGGTCCAGGTGGCCGCCAGGTGCGTCCCGGCACCGTCCTCGGCACCCAGGGTGAGGGAAAGCCCGTCCCGATCGACGTGGAGATCGGCGGAGCCACAAACTTGGGGCAGGCGGATCGGGCCCGGCTCGGTGATGATCCCCCGGCCGCCGGAGCACCCGGCGGACAGCCGGGCCCACCAGAGGTCGGCCAGGCCGAGCACGTCGATGTCGGAGTAGACACACGAGACCACCACGTCGCCGGCCAGCACGGCCCAGTAGTCCCAGCGCTTGTTGCGTCCCGGGTCACCGCCGTCGAGGTTGGCGCGGTGCAGTGGTCGACGCGACCAGCCACGGGCGGCCGGGTTCAGTGGACCGCCGTCCGGGACGCAGAGGTCGACGGGCGCGGTGAGCTCCGGTTCGTGGGTCACGGCGCCGTTCTACACCGCCGATCCCGTTGTCCGCCGCCCCCGGACGGGCAAGGATGGGGTCGTGCCCGTCCTCGATGCCCGCCACGACCTCGGCCATCCGGTCGAGGGTGACACCGCCTGGAGCGAGTCCTACTACTTCAACGGCTTCGACCCCGGCAGCGACTCCGGGCTCTTCACCCGGATCGGAATCCGCCCGAACGAGGGGACGATGGACGTCGGGCTGTCGGTGTGGCTTCCGGGCGGCGACCTCGCCGAGTACCGGGCCGTCGTCGAGCAGCACGAGATGGTGGACACCGACCTGCAGGTCGGGGCCGTCCGCTACCGGATGGTCGATCCGATGCGCTCGTGGCACCTGACCTTCGACGCCGACGCCCCGGTGCGGACCTGCACCCGGGGGTCGACCAGCGACCATGACGCGCGGATCCGGCTCGACCTGCGCTTCGACTCCCTGACACCACCCATCGGGACCGACGGGCAGGGCGCCGCCCGGCCCCGGTCGGCCGAGTCGGCCGACGCCGCCGGGACCACCGGCAAGGGGCACTTCGAGCAGTCCGGCACCTGGACGGGCTGGGTGGAGGTCGACGGCCGGCGCTACGACTGGGCCGGCGCGCTCGGGAACCGCGACCGCTCTTGGGGTCCCCGCCACTGGGGCGGGCCCCCGATGTGGCGCTGGTTCAGCATCAACGTCGACGAGCGTCTCCACTTCGGCGGCATCCGGCTCGGTACCGGCCACGGCGACCTGCACCGGGGATGGGTCTCCGACGACGGTCGGTCGGCGAGCATCGCCGAGTGGCGGATCCGCACCGCGCCCGCCGGCGACGGGCTCACCCAGCGCACCGTGCACCTCACCGTGGTCGACAAGCAGGGGACGCGTTACGGGCTGCGGGGTGACGTCCTCCGGGTCGCCGACATCGGCCGGTCGTCCGGGACCCTGGTCAACGAGGGACTCACCCGGTGGACGCTGCTCGACGACGACGACAGTCCGGTCCGGTCCGGGTACGGCATCGCCGAGTACCTCCATCAGCTCGGCGACGACGGGAGGCCCGTCG
>CAZULR010000110.1:1734-7866 GCA_964621235.1 uncultured Acidimicrobiaceae bacterium | reverse complement strand
CACCGTACACCCAACTCGGGTGCGATGTCAAACACCATTTCGAGAAACTTTTCTGGTACTATGACCCCATGTCAGTCGTCGTCACCCACGAGGATCCAGAGGACCCCTCGATCCTCGCCCAAGCCGCCGTCGCCAGTGCGGCCGTGGCGGGAGCCTCCATCGCCAGGGCCGAGCAAGCCAGCGACGACGCCGCTGAGGCGAGGCAACTCGCCCAGGACGCCCAGTCATCCGCCAACGCCGCAGCTAGCATGGCGGCGAGCCAGCCCGTAGGGCTCTCCGAGGAGGAGGCCCGACGTATCGCCCGCGAGGAATCCGAGCGATACCTGGGTGAACTCGCCGCCAAGGCCGCAGCCGCTCCCCCGGTTGTGGATAACTCTGCGGTCGACGCCCAGGTACAACAGCCGCTACCCAAGTCCGCCGAGAAGGCCGGCGGTGGTGAGAAGAAATCCAAGCGTGGAGGATGGGCCAAAGCGTGGCTCGGTGAAGAGTGACGATCCTCGATGATCAGTTGCTCGACGACTCCAACGATCTCCATGAGGACACCGAGGAGACCGTTGGACCCGAAGAGTCAACGACTCCTCGCGGCGACCCTGATCGCCGTTGCCAACGCCTTGGGTGCCCCAATAATCTCCCCGTCGGAGCCATAAGCACCCAGCGGTACTGCCCCGAGCACCAGCCCAAGAAGAAGAAGAAGAACCTCGGTGGACCCGCCGGACCACTCCCTCCACGGGTAACAATCAACGTCCCCAGGACCGGGGCTTCCAAGACCGACTCTGACGCCGCCAAGGTCGAGGCGGGTGCCCTCTCGATGTTCTCCCTCGCCGCGACCGGTCTCGCCCTGGTGGACCCGGTGTGCGCGAAGGCGGTCCTCGACGCGGTGCCCGCCATCGCTCGCCAACTCGGCGAACTCTCCAAGTTCCAACCGGTGCTAAAGAAGATCTTCACCCCCGGCGAGGGAACCGGCGAGGCCCTCGCGTGGGTGGGACTATTCCTCGTCACGAGTCCGGTGATCGTGGCGATACTCGCCCACCACAATCTCTTGAAGCCCGAGACGGTCGAGCGACTGTCGGCCATCTTCACCGCTATCCCGGCCGCTGATGCTGGAGCGTGAGACACCACCAGAGGTTCCCTGGCCGAACTTCATCAACGAACAGGCCGACCTCATCAGAGCCGAGGGCCTGAAGGTCCCGCCCGAGGGGATCCACCTACTCTTCGTTGGACAGACCCGCTCGGGTAAGACGACCCTCAAACGCATCATGTCGAGACTTCGCCGAGCGACGGTGGTGTTCGGCACCAAGCCTGGACGCGACTCGTCACTCGAGAAGTACATCGCCGAGGGTTTCGTCCGCATCGACCACTGGCCGCCCACCAAGAAGGAACTGCGACCTCGCGGCCCCTACGAACAGGTGAAGTTACTGCTCTGGCCCGCGATCAAGGCGTACCCCGAGCTCCAGAAGTACAACGACGTCTACCGTCGAGCGGCCGAGCACATGCTGGTCGAGGCGAACTGGAACCTCGACATCGACGAGCTGCGCTGGGTGTGCGGTCGCGACGGACTGAGACTCGGTGACATCATCACCCAGATCGCGGTCGGCGGCGCGAGCAACGGGACCTCGCTCTCCATGGCGATCCAGCGACCGAGTGCCGTGCCGATCGAGACCTACGCGTCGAGCCACCACGACTACATCTTCAAACTGGGAAACACCAATGACATCAGGGAGTTGGCGTCCTACTCGGCGTACTCGACCCGCGAGGTCTCTGACGCGATCCGCGGACTTAACAAAGGCAATCCCGACAAGGGACACCAATTCCTGCACCTGCCGGTCGTGGGCGGGGCGTCTTGGAAGATCAGCGAAGTCCCGAAAGACTGGGCGTAGAAGTTTCTCCGCTAAGTAGTGTACAAAGTCGGCGGCACTCGCCAGACTTGTGCCCATGGCAGCATCCGCACCAGCGATCCGTATCGACGCCGTGACCATCTTGGCGGCCGGACTGTCGGCCATCCTCATCATCGGGACCGGCAAGGTGCTGGCCCTTCGCTTCCACGAACACCCCATCGCTCAGGGCTACAACGTTCTCTTCTAGGAGGAAATAACAATGGCAACGCAGAACACCAACGTAGGCGTCCCCCAGTCCACCGGCATCGGTGCACCAGGCACGCAACCCGCGCCGGCGAACCTCAGCCGCTCACCCATGGCGGCCAACGGCTCGGCCCAGGCCCAGGCGATCCCCTTCTCTCGCGGCTCCACGCTGGCGGCCATGCAGGACGCCACCTTGTCGGCCATGGCCGCTGGTCAGCAGTATCAGGTGACCCTCCAGACCAACGCCTTCCTCGAGTACCTCATCCTCGATGTGAAGATCACCGGGGCCAACACTTCGGCGACGGTCAAGTGGCAGGCGGACGGTCCCTTCGCGGTCTTCGGTCAGTCGGGCATCCAACTGACCGACCCGGCGAACCAGGCGATCATCACGCCGATCTCGGGCTTCAAACTGGCCCAGATGAACAAGTTCTTCACCGACTCGGGCTGCAACTTCGACCCGGCGAAGGACGGGGGTTTCTACATGTTGCCCACCGCGGCGAACAACGGAACCGGCTCAACCGCGGCGACGGCGGGCAGTGCGAACTTCCGCCTGGTCATTCCCGTCGAGTTGCGTCGTCGTGACGCGCTGGGTGCGCTGACCAACAGCGCCGCGAACGAGGCGATGCACCTCTACCTCCAGACGATCTCGACCTACGCGGCCGGCACCGACACCGAGAACAACCTGTACTCGACCGCCCCCGATGGTGGCACGACGGTGAACGTCTCGGTCTGGCAGATGTACTGGACCCAGCCGCCCGCCTCGATCCAGTCCGGCGGCAGTTCGGTCGCCGCCAGTCCTACCCCCGCGGGACTCGGTACGCTCGCCTTCGTGCGATCCGAGCGTCACAACGAAGTCAGTGGAGGTGGTTCGCCCACCTTCCAGCTCGTCAGTGTCGGCGAGGTGATCAGTAACATCATCTGGACGCTGCGCACGACGACGGGCACCAACACCCGTGACGTGTTCACCGCCGGCGCGGCGATCAACTCGGTGTGGACCAACATGCCGACCGTCTTCAACTTCTGGGTGAACGACTACCAGACGTTGGCGCTGGGCCAGGACATGTGGCTGCGCGAGACCTCGCGCTTCTACGGCCTCAACAACGGCGTCTCGGCGGTCGCGGGCAACCCCGGCTACCTCGACGCGGGCGTATTCACCTTCGGTCCGTTCTTCTGCTCGGTCTTCGACAAGTCCGACAACTACGCACCACCGGACCAGTGGCTCGCCACCCAGGCGGGCACCAAGCTCCAGGTCAAGGGCTCGGTGTTCGGCAACGCCTCCTCGTTCTTCGAGGTCGACGTGCGAACGGTCCGACCCAAGTCCGGCGCGACCCTGTACCGGTAACGAACCATGTCCGACCAGCAAGCCCAGAGCAGCTCGAGTCTCACTCCCACCCACGGGGTACTCCTCGTGATCGGGACCTCGGCTGCGCTGTTGTTCGCGCTCGGTTTCATCTTCCGCACTCGCGGCGAATAGGAAAGGAAACACCATGGGAAAGAATCTCAGTATCGGACACGTCGTCGCGGCGGCGGTCGTCTTCGGTGGCCTCGGCTACTGGTACGGCAAGAAGAAGAAGTAGATGTCCTCGGTGGGTGTCCTGCTCTTGGGCGTCGGGTGCTACCTGATGTACGTCGCCTACGAGGCCATCCACAACAAGCAACCCGCGGCCCCGCTGGCGAAAGCGACCGCCTCGATCCACTAAAGGAAGACGAATGTGCCCGATGAAGGAAGCCCGAGTCGCAAGATCATCACCTTCATGGCCTTCACTGTCGTCTTCTCTCTGGTCGGACACACCGTCAAGGTCAAGAAGGGAACCGCGAAGTCGGGTAGCGACGTCACCATCATCCTCGGTGGTGTCTTTGCCGCTACCCTCCTCACGCTCTTGGCTGACCTCGGTAGCGAGGGAGCTGCGTGGGCAGTGGGTCTTAGCGAGGTCAGCCTTCTCTCCAGTGTTCTCATCAACGGGGCACCCGTCTTCACACAAATCTCCAACACCTCGAAAGGACTGTAAATGACCGGCGTCGCCAAATGGGGGACCGTGTTCCTGGGCGGTCTCATCACCATCGCTGTTATCTCCACCCTGGTCGGCAAGGGCAAGCAGACCCCCCAGGTCATCAACGCCGGTGGTACGGCGATCAGCTCCACGCTGTCAGCCGCCCAGGGCTTAGGCTAGATCCATGCTGCTCGCCGTCAATCCCGTCGTCCCCCAGACCCCCCCGGTCGAGGACGCCATTGGTCCTTTCTACGAGCGTTTCGACGGCCTCGAGCCCTGGTCCTGGACCCAAGCCGAAGGCTACGACCCCACGGCCCTCGGCACCTCCTACGGCGACTCGCCGACGCCTGGTCAACTCAACACCAACGCGACCGACCCCGCCGGCGTCTACGGCAAGGTCGGAAGCGTCGGGGCGAACCCGGTCCCGGTCTTTGATCCGCTGCACAAAGCCGATATGACCAGTCAGCTCTTCAGTCACCCGACGACCCAGTACCGCATCGGGCCCGGCGGCAAAGCTCCTGGACTTCAGAACACCATCTCGTCCACCGAGGTCACCAACTACCAGCCACAGACTGACGACCTGTCGAGCATCTACACGAGCATCTGATGTCGGGACTCCTCACCTCCGCTGCGAACTACGCGAACGCGAACCCCGACACGTTGGCTCCCGAGAACGAGGCGACCGAGTCCCCCGACGCGACGCCCTCGTTCCTCGAGGGCATGGAGCTCTTCAGTGAGGCCGGGTCTCTCGGCTTCCTCTTCAACCACAGCATCACCGATGTCGTTGACCAGTCGCTGCCCGCACCCGACACCAGCGGCACCGATCCCAACACCGTGCGGGCCATGCAGATCGCGGGTAGCACCGTCTCGTCCGACCAAGTGCCCGTACAGGCCCCCGAGCAGCCCGACCAGATCACCCTGCAGGTGACCCCCGAGCAAGCCCAACCCAACTGGACATTCGCGGACACGCTGAAGAACGAATGGGCGCGGGCTAAGAAGGCCCTGGTCGATCTCGGTGGCACCCAACCTCAGGCGGGTTAGCCATGGCTGACGGAGGCATCCTCGACGGAGCCGACAAGGCCACCGGTGGCGACGGCAGCGGAGCCAAGGCTAAGAAGGGCAAGAAGAAGACCAAGCCCGCGGTGATCGCCGCTGGCGTGATCGCGGCCGTGGTCGTCTACTACCTCTACTCCAAGCACCAGGCCAACACCGCGGCATCCTCTGCCACGACTGGGGCCATCGACCCCGCGACCGGGGTGCCGTACGCCGACGAGACCGGATCCAACGCCATCGACCCCTCGACCGGCGTGCCGTACTCGAGCGAGGTGGGATCGAGCGGTTCAGGCGGCACCTCGACCGGGACCACGACCTCGAGCGACCCTCTGCAGGCCGTCGACCCGAACTCCTCGAGCGGACAGACCTACGCCCAGGAGATTGCCGCCGCCGACCCAGGAGGCATCGACCCCGCGACCGGGAATACCTTCTCCTCAGAGTTTGCGACCCAGTCAACCACCCTCGCCGGCCTCGAGGCCCAGATCGCCGCCGATCCCACCGCTCTCACCCAAACCTGGGAATCCGGCCTCAACGCCGCTCTCCAGGCCGCGGGAGTCAGTCCCGATCAGGCCGCCCAGGACGTGCAGAACTACGTGAACGGTGTGCCTCTCAACACCGCGGCCGCGGTCTCGGCCGTGAACACCTACGTCGCCGGCGCGGGGTTCAGCCCCACGCCGGGAGGTTCCTCGCTCGTCGCGGTGCTCGCCAACGGAGCAAAGACGATCACCAGCAAGGTAGGGACCGACCAGTCCGCAGGAGGTTCATCCACAGGCAGTGGAAAACCTGTTGGAAACTCGACCTATAAGGCTCCTGGGGTAGTGGATAACCCCGGCGGCGGCACCGATGCTGCGGCCGTGGCAGCTCTCACGCAGGCCAACGCCACACTCGCCAAAGAGCGTTCCTCGGGAACCGCGGCCCAGATCGCCGCCGCCCAGAAGAACGCCCAGAACGCCGCCAAGACCGTCGAAAGTCGCAACGCCGCCGCGAAGAAGTAACCCGTGGGCACCACC
>CAZULR010000110.1:0-1634 GCA_964621235.1 uncultured Acidimicrobiaceae bacterium | reverse complement strand
CCCATCACCACCGTCGCCGGCCTCATTGGCGACATCACGAACCCCACCAAACTCAAGAACGTCGGCATCTTCCTGCTCGGGGGAGCCATCGCTACGGCGGGACTGTTCATCTTCTTCGCCGCCACCAAACCGGGACAGGACGTCGGCCACGCAGCCAAAGACGGTGCTATGGTGGCAGCGTGACGTTCTACGACGACGACGACGACGAGCGCGGTCCGGTCCCCGACCAGCAGGCCGACCCCGGTGAGCCAGTAACCTCGTTCACTGGCGACGACTTCGCCCTCGAGGCGAGCACCCCCGCCGCGAACCCCGTCCGACTCACGCCCCACGACCAGGCCGTCCCGGTCTACGAACGAGCCGCCGAGACCCACAGCACGCGCAGCCTCTCGATCAACTCAACCTCGATGCTCCTCGGTCGTCGGGTGGGTCGCAAGTACGTCGTGCTCTCGTGTCCCACCACCTACAACGGAGCGAGTAACACCACCGGCTTCCAGGTCTCCGACACTCGCGCCTACGTCGACGCCAACGCCGGCTACCAGGTGAACCCCGGAGACTCGATCGAGATCGACACCGAGGCCCCTGTCTGGGTGGGCGTCTTAAACGGCAACTCGACCGGCGTCGTGCAATGGTCCGAGGTATTCAACCCCGCCGGCGGACACTCAGACCCCTGAGTAGCCCGTGCAGATAAGCGGACCATTCACCCCGGTAGCGGGCACGCCCCTCACCGAGTACGACCCCGCGATCAACACGCCCAGTTCGGTCGCCGTCCAGGTCCAGAACTCCAGCACCTTCATCCTCGTGGTCTCCGCCGGAGGTCTCCAGTATCCGATCCCGGCCTTCACCGCGGCGACGCTACCCATCAACCAAGCTCAGATAATCCTCGACCCGCTCTACAGTGCAGGCACCGGCGCGGGCGTGATCGTGCTTGGGTGGCTCCAACAGGGCGAGTCTAGCCCGGTGCCCGACGGGCCACTGGTGGGGGTGACCGAGATCTTGAGCGTGGCGACCGCGATAAAGGTGATCGAGTACGGCGGCTCTTTGGGTGCGGCGGTTCTGTGCACCTCACAAGGTGCGAGCCAGACGCTCCTGACCACCCACGCGAACGTCCTGAGGATCCAGGCCGTGGGCGTGAGCAACGTGCCAATCAGCAGCGGCAACGATCCGACGCCGCTGGGAGGAAACGCCTATCTGGCTATAAGTCCGACCTTCGGGACCGAACCGGGTGTCTTCTGGTCGATGTCCTGGCTGAAGGGGGATATCCCAAGTGGCTATTACTCACTTAACGGACAGTACGAGGTGCCGGGGGGGTTCGAGGAGTACAAGGCCACCTTCTACGAAGAGGGTAACACCACCGACACAGTCGAGGTGTCCATGTCCTACGACGTGCTCTCGTGATAGAATGACTCCATGACCGAGACCCTCAAGTCCGTCGAACTCAGCCCCGGGGCCAAGTACCTGGTGATCGGGCTCGGGTGCTTCACCCTGGGTCTCGCACTCGGTCTCACCGTGTCGGCCCTCAATCAGCCCTCTGAGGCCCCTCGTCGGCCCACCAGGGTACGCAAGCTCGTCGACGTGTCCAACCTAGACGACGTGCCATCGTTCCTCCTCGACGACGCGAAGAAGCCCGACTGATG
>CAZULR010000109.1:0-7910 GCA_964621235.1 uncultured Acidimicrobiaceae bacterium | reverse complement strand
CACCGCCCAGGTGGTCAAGGACTCGCTGAACAACACGGCGACGCTGATGGGCAAGGAGGCGTCGTGGAAGTACCACTTCATGGCCCACCACTGGATGCACAACACCGAGACGGCCACGTCCGCCCTCCGGGCCCGCCAGGCGAAGACGTCGATGTCCGACGTCTTCGCCGAGCACCGTGACTGACGGACACGACCGGCCGCCCCTGGCCGGCATCCGCGTCATCGACGTCGGCACCCGGATCAGCGCCCCGTTCTGCGCCGGACTCCTGGGCGAGCTCGGAGCGGACGTCATCAAGGTCGAGGACCCACGGGGGGGCGACTTCATGCGCACCATCGGGCCCTTCGCCCCGACCGACGACGACGGCCCCGGCTACTCGATGTGGTGGGCCGTCGAGGGGCGCGGCCGACGGGGGGTGACTCTCGACCTGCGACGACCGCCGGGCCAGGAGCTGTTCCGCCGACTGGCCGCCACGGCCGACGTGGTCTGCGAGAACTTCCGACCCGGGGCCATGGAGCGCTGGCACGTCGGCCCCGACGACTGCGACCCCCGAGTGGTGTGGGCGAGGATCAGCGTCTTCGGCCAGGACGGGCCGAACGCGGGGCGCACCGGCCTCGACCGCATGGGCATCGCCTACGGGGGCCTGCTCCACCTGACCGGCTACCCCGACCGGCCCCCGGTGCGACCGGGCCTGTCGGTGTCGGACTACCTGACCGGCGCCTTCGCCGCCTCGGCCGTGGCCGCCGCCCTCTACCGGCGGGACGGGCCCGACGGCACCGGGCACGGCGGTGTGGTGGACGCCACACTCACCGAGTCGATCCTGCGCATCCTCGAGTGGACCATCGCCGGCCAGGACCGACTGGGGATCACCCGGGGGCGCGAGGGGAACCGGATGGCCAACTCGGCCCCGCTCGACAACTACCCGACGGCCGACGGCAACTACGTGTGCGTGGTGGCCGGCTCGGACACCAACTTCCGCCGCCTGTGCGCGGCCATGGGCCGGCCCGGACTGGCCGACGACCCCGAGTGGGCCACGCTGGCCCAGCGGGCGGCCCGGTCCGACGAGATCAACGACCTGGTGGCGGCGTGGACGTCGGGACGGACGGCGGCCGAGGTGGAAGCAGCGTGCATCGCCCACGAGGTGCCGGTGGCCACCGCCTACACCGCAGCCGACATCGTGGCCGACCCCCACATGGCCGCACGCGGTGACCTGGTCACCGTGGACGACCCGGTGGCAGGGCCCCACCGCCAGCAGGCCCCGGTGCCAAGGCTCGACGGGCACGCGCCGACCGCCCCCCGGCCCGCGCCCCGGCTCGGTGAGCACAACGACGAGATCTGGCGGGATCTCGTCGGCCTGTCGACGGACGAGCTCGACCGCTGCCGGGCCGACGGCGTGATCTGAGCAGGGACCGGACTCCGTGCCCCACTTCGCCGTCCTCGCCCCGATGCCCCTCGAGCTGGACGCCGTGGTGGCGGCGTTCGGTCTCGGGCCGGCCGCCGACGGCGGGGACTCCTGGACGGGACGGGTCGGGCGGTCGACGGTCACCGCCGTGCGCACGGGCATGGGCCCGGACCGGGCCCGCGTGGCGACGGACCAGGTGCTGGACCGGTCCGGGTCGGGCGACCCACCGGTGGACCACGTGATGGTGGTCGGGGTCTGCGGTGGGCTCGACCCCGACCTGCCGGTCGGCACCGTCCTGCGGCCCGACACGATCGTCGACCACGCCACCGGGGCCCGCTTCCGCCACATCCCGCCGGGCGACGGGCCGACGTCCGGCGGTATCGTCACCACCGGAGGGGTCGAGTTCGACGACGACCTCAGCCGGGACCTGGCCGCCCGGGGCTTCACCGGGGTGGACATGGAGTCGTCGGCCGTCGCCGCCGTCTGCGCGACCCGGGGCCTGCCGTGGACCGTCCACCGGTGCATCAGCGACCGCTACGTCGACGGGCTGCTCGACCCGAGGATCGTGGCCCTCTCCGACGCCGACGGGAACGTGGACGTGGACGCGGTCGTGCGCCTCCTCGAGGACGAACCCGGGCTCGGGCCGACGCTCGAGCGCCTCGGCCACGATGCGGCGGAGGCCGCCCGCCTGGCCGCCGAGGACGCACTGGCCGCCTGCCGGGCGCTCGACCGGGCCGAGACGGCCTGATCCCCGTCGATCAGCTCGTGTAGTCGACCGGGCCCGCTCCCTCGATGCCGACGGCGAACGCCAATCCTCGCAGCCCCGCATGGTCCGTGAGCGGCCAGATGCTGTGCACGGTGTCCGGTGGGATCCTGATCAGGTCGCCTTGTCCCACTTCCCGCTCCTCCTCGGCGATCTTCATGATGCCGCGCCCCGAGATGATGTAGTAGAACTCGTGCGTCGGATGGGAGTGCGGGTCGACCAGGCCCCCACCGGCCACCTCCCACTCACTCACGAGCTCGAGGAACCCACCACCGGTCGCGTCCCGGAGTTCACCGGGTTGGATGAGCCACCAGACGGGCACCGTCCCCGCGTGTTCGATGACGGGGGCCACGTCTCGGGCCGAGCGGACGTCCATGAGTTGCTCCCTCCCTCGATCCATCCGATCGGCGGACGGACGACGACCGACGAGTGTACGGCCGGATGTCCTGGAGTGCCGACCGGACGCCGCCGGGAGGCCCGTTCGGACGCGTGGTGCTGCGTCGGTCCGACGATCCGGGCGCTCCCCCCTCATCCCACCGACCTCGTCGAAGGTGCCCGGCGGCGTCGGCACCGGGACGTTGCCGGTGAACGGGTGGCGGTCGACGGCGAACGCCTCGATGGCGAACTCGGACCAGGGCGCCAGGCCACCGACGCCGGCGGGCCCGGCCGTGGCCACGAGGAGCGGGCCGGGACAGGTCCCGAGCTCGGACACGAGGTGCCGCACCGGCAGGGCCCGGAGCACGTCGGGATTCCGCCGTGTGGCGCGGTCCCCCGGGCGACTGCGGCCGTTCAGGTCGCCTGCGGACCCCACCCGCGAGACGAGCGCAGGTGGCGGGACCCGCGCTCGGTCACCACGACCACCGCGCCGAGTCCGGGGAGTCGCCTGCGCTCGACGAAGCCGCGGTCGTTGGCCTCCTCCCACACCGGCAGGCGCGGGCACGAGGTGCGCCACGCATCGAGTACCTCCGGGCAGGGACGTGGGCCGTCGCCGAGCCACTCCAGGAGCTCGAGGACCAGATTGTCGACCGTGTCGGGCATCTCGTGGAATCATCGCGCGGTCCGCGGTCGGTCCGCTCGCGTGGCCGACGCGGTCTTCGGCCCACGATCCCGGGCGCGCCGGCGAAGGGTCGAGGCCGGTGTCGACCGACGGATCAGAGAACGTTCGGACGGGGAGAGGTCGGAGGCGACATGGCGAGCACACGTGACGACCACCTGTGGACGATCACGCACGCGGAACGAGCGGCACTGGCGGAGGACCTGTCGGACCTGGGTGCCGAGCAGTGGCGGCACGACACCCTGTGCGGAAGCTGGGACGTCGAGGAGGTCGTCGCCCACCTCAGCGCGGCGGCGAGCCTCGGCCGGTGGCGGTGGATGCGGAGCATGCTCGGCGCACGGTTCCGGGTCGACGTGCACAACCAGCGCCGGATGGTCGAGCAGCTCGGCGGCACCCCCGCCGAGACGCTCGACCGGTTCCGCTCCGTCATCGGCAGTACCACCGCCCCTTCGGGACACACCCCGGCCTACCTCGGCGAGGTCGTCGTGCACGCCCAGGACATCCGTCAGCCGCTGGGACTGCCGCGGTCACCCACCGTCGCAGCGCTGACGCCCGTGGCCGAGTTCTTCGCGCGCCGCAACTTCACGGTTCCCAGCCGCACCGCCGTCGCCGGCCTGCAGCTCCGAGCCGACGACGGGCCCTTCGCCACGGGCAGCGGACCGCTGGTCACCGGCTCGACGCTCGCACTGGTCATGGGCATGGCCGGCCGGCCCCCCTATCTGGACCAGCTCGAGGGCCCGGGGGTGCCGACCCTGCGGGAACGCGCCCTCGCCCCCACGGTGTGACGCGCGTCGCCGGTGACCGCACCCTCGGTCGCCGCGTGCCGACCGTGACGGTCCCGCGGACCCGCGCTCCGTCCGGCCCGTCGCTCGCCAACGGACAGCCGGCGTGTGCAGGTCCGCCACGGCGGGGATCCCGGGCGTCCGCCGATCGGTGCGGTGGTACCGTGCGCCCGTGGACACCGAGGTCATCGTCCTGAACGGCGCGTCCTCGTCGGGCAAGACGTCGATCGCCCGGTGCCTGCAAGGACTGGTGCGCACTCCCTGGCTGCTGCTCGGCATCGACGACCTGATCCGGGCCGTGCCGGACCAGGGGATCGAGGACGGCACCCTCCTCCACATCGGCCGGGATGGTCTGGTGGAGGTGGGCCCGGGGTGGCGGAGCCTCGAAGCGTCCTGGTACGCCGGGATCGCCACGATCGCCACCTGTGGCACCGGCGTCATCGTCGACGAGGTGTTCCTGGACGGCGGGCGCGGTCAGGAACGGCTGCGCTCCGCCCTCCGCGGACGCCGGGTGCTGTGGGTCGGGGTGACCTGTGGGCGCGACGTCGGGCGCGCACGGGAGGCGCGGCGCCCGGATCGGGTGGCGGGCCAGTTCGAGTCCCAGGCGGCCGTGGTCCACGAGGGCGTCGCCTACGACCTGACCGTAGACACCAGCCATTCCTCGTCCGAGTCGTGCGCCACCACGATCCTCGAGCACGCCTCGTCCGGGCACGGAGATCCGGGCCTCTGACGGGGCGGTGACGGGACCGTGGCCGGAAGGGTACCCCCGCCGGGCGACCGGAGTCCGTACTGTCGTCGGGTGGACCGATTCGACCTGGTGATCTTCGACTGTGACGGCGTCCTGGTGGACAGCGAGCGCCTCGCCGTCCGGACCGAGGCGCAGATCCTGTCCGATCTCGGGTGGCCACTTTCCGAGGCCGACATCGTCGAGCGGTTCGTGGGGCGGTCGGCCGTCCACATGCAGCACGAGATCGAGCGGCACCTGGGCCGCAGCATCGACTGGGAGGCGGAGTTCGAGGCCCGCTACCGGGACGTGTTCGAGCGGGACCTGGTCGCGGTGCCCGGCATCGTCGTGGCGCTCGACGCCATCACCACGCCGACGTGCGTGGCGTCGAGCGGGAGCCAGGAGAAGATGCGGTTCACGCTGGGCCGGACCGGCCTCTTCGATCGCTTCGACGGCCGGATCTTCAGCGTCGACCAGGTGGCCCGGGGCAAGCCGGCCCCCGACATCTTCCTGTTCGCAGCCGACCGCATGGGTGCCGCGCCGGACCGATGCGCCGTGGTCGAGGACAGCATCGCGGGGGTGACCGCCGGGATGGCGGCGGGCATGGCGGTCTTCGCCTTCGCCGGAGGCGTGACGGGTGCCGATGCGCTCTCGGCGACCGGCGCCCTGGTGTTCGACGACATGGCGAACCTTCCGGAGCTGCTCCGGCCGACGTGACGCACCGGTTGCTCCGCGGTACCTGCATGTCCCGGTCCGGGTAGGGGTGGGACGGGGCGCCGGGGAGTTCCGCTGCATCAGCCTCGGCGCTCGTCTGCCGGATCAGACGTCGGGCGTTGTTCCGTCGGACCCCCGACCCCCGCCGGTCCGAGTCGCCAACGGCTCCACGGCCAGACTCCGTCGATCTCGACCTCCAGGGAGAAGCTGAGCACGATCCGGATGACCACGATCATGCCGAGCACGAACACACTCTGCACGGTCGGCTCGACGATGATCGTCCGGACGATGTCCCCCACGATGAGGACCTCGAGCCCGAGGAGGATCGCCTGACCCAGCCGCTGTCGGAGCACCGGGTACGCATCGCTCCGCCCGGCCGGTCGGACCAGGGTGTAGCCGAAGGCCACCAGGGCCCACAGGCCCCCCAGGATCATGATGGCGGCACCCACGGCCTCGACGATCCTGACCGCGTCGGAGATGAACTGGTCGTAGTGCACGACGACCACAATGCCACGATCGGCGGTGCGGTCCTCGATGGCTCGTCAGGCGGGGGCGCCCGCGCGTGGCACCCCGGGACGCGGCACGGTGGAGGCACCGGACGACGGCGCTAGCTGCGGTAGACGCGCTCCGCGTTCGAGGCGAAGAGCTTCTCGCGGGACGCGTCACCGAGTCCGGCCGTCACCTCGCTGTACACCCCGTAGAGCTCGTCGAAGGTCCCGTACATGGCGTCCACCGGGAAGTTGCTGGCGAACAGGCACCGGTCGACGCCGAACGCGTCGATGGCGAACTCGAGCCAGGGCGCGAAGGCCGCGGCGCTCAGGGTCTCGAGCGGCATCGCCAGTCCCGAGAGTTTGCACACCACGTTGCCGCCGACGCTCGCGAGTGCCCCGATGCCCGCCTCCCAGAGCGCCCGCTCACCGTCAGCGCCCGACCGGGGCCATCCGGTGTGCTCCACCACGACGACGAGGTCGTCGAACCCGGCGAGTCCCGCGGCGGCGGCCAGCAGCTGGTCGGGGTGGGTCATGAGCTCGAACACCAGGTTCCGGTCCTGCAGGGCCCGGAGCACCTCGGGCTCGGGCAGGGGGCCGTCGAACCGGCCCATGGGCCGGACACCGCGGAAGCGTGCCGCGGTCATCTGGCGATCGAGGAGCTCGACGGCCTCGTCCACCGAGTCCGTCGGGGGGAGGCCGCCGATGATGGCATCCGGACCGCCGCGGGCCGGGGCCTCCTCGTCGAGCTCGATGGTCTCGTCGATCGAGTACCGGCCGGTGGCCGCGGCCACGTTGACGAACTGCTCGACGTTCCACCGGGCGGACTCGGACCGGTAGGTGTCGGCGTCGAACCGCCGGTACATACGGGACACGTCCGCGGTCTCCGGTGCCTGGGGGTGGGACAGATACGGGTACCAGTCGGTGCGGGCGGGATCCCACAGGTGCACGTGGGCGTCGACGACGCGGGTGGGCCGGTCGCTCATCGGGGCGCACCTCGTGACGGATGGCCGGTGGCACCGATGAGCTCGCGGAGCGTCCCGTCCAGCCAGTCGGGGAGCCCGGGACCGCCGTAGGTCACGCTGCCGATCGGACGGGGATGGCTACGCAGACCGAGCCAACCGTCGCCGACCGCCAGCTCCGCGCCGGCCAGTGCGCCGGCCTCGGGATGGGTGAGCAGGTGAAGGACGAGCCCGCCCGACGTCGGGCCGACGGCCTCCTCGGTCGCCTCGAGGCCCACGGCGAAGGCCGTGACCCGGCCCTCGGTGGCCCCGACGGCCACGCGGGCGTGCTGGGCCGCGGCCTGGGCCCGGCTGTTCCCACCCGTGGTGGTGGCATCGGTGAGGGTCACCAGTCGCACCGGGCGGCCCGCGTCGGCGGCGTAGTCGGCGGTCGCCCGGGCCCACCCGGCATCAGCGTGGAGCTGCCCGACGATATCCCGGTGGTCGGCCAGCACCCGCTCCCAACCGTCGCCCGCGGCTCCCGACGGGCGCCCGGCGGCCGCCACCACGACGGCGTCGAGCGGACCGTTCGCCTCCACGACGGACGTGAGGGCGGCTGACGCGGCACCGAAGCCGTGGACGGGATCGATCCGGTGGCACCGGACGGAGTGGGACTCGAGCGCCCGGGTCACCGCCTCGGCCAGGACCGGGCGGTCGGAGACGACGGCGCACGACCGCAGCGACGCCGGTGCGGACCCGGGCTCGGCCGGCTCGTCGAAGATCGGCCCGAAGCGGGGGTTGCCGCCGCCGGTGCTCGCCTGGCGGGACTCGGCCTCGGCGAGCGCCCCGGGGACGACGGTGTCGAGCACCCGCGAGAGGGAGGCCACCGGGTCGGTGCGCACGACCTCGAGGAGGCGGGGGGCACCGACGACCGCCACCTCGGGGCCGCCGACGAAGAGCACCTGGCCGGAGCACCATCCGAAGCCGCTGTCGACGAGGTGGGCGCCGACCGGTCCGAGGTCCTCGGGGTCCGCCACCGAGAGG
>CAZULR010000108.1:0-7921 GCA_964621235.1 uncultured Acidimicrobiaceae bacterium | reverse complement strand
AGATGTAGCCCTTGTCGAAGCGCATGCCCTCGACGAGGTCCATGTCCATGCCGAACGTCTGCGACTCCTCGACGGTGATGACGCCGTCCTTGCCCACCTTGTCGATGGCCTCGGAGATCATCTCGCCGATCTCGGTGTCTGCCGCCGAGATGGACGCGACCTGGGCGATCTGACCCTTGGAGTCAGTCTCCCGGGCGATCCCGCGCAGTGACGTCACCGCGGCCTCGACACCGGCCTCGATGCCCTTCTTCAGCGACATCGGATTGGCACCGGCGGCCACGTTGCGCAGCCCCTCGTGGACCATGGCCCACGCCAGCACGGTGGCCGTAGTGGTGCCGTCACCGGCGACGTCGTCGGTCTTCTTGGCGACCTCCTTCACCAGCTCGGCACCGATCTTCTCGAACGGGTCCTCCAGGTCGATGTCCTTGGCGATGGACACACCGTCGTTGGTGATGGTGGGGGCGCCCCACTTCTTGTCCAGCACGACGTTGCGGCCCTTCGGGCCGAGGGTGACGCGCACTGCGTCGGCGAGCTTGTTCATGCCGCTCTCGAGGGCCCGTCGGGCCTCCTCGTCGAACGTGATGAGCTTTGCCATCAGGTCTTCCTCCGTGATCGTTAGCACTCGTAGGTGTCGAGTGCTAATAGCAAACCACGTCGATGCCCCGGGCGCAACACCGCCCCCTCAGGGACCGGCATCGGCCCTGGTCAGGAACGTGTCCACCAGGGCGGCGGCAAACTGGTCGGGCCCTCGGCCGGACGGATCGAAGCCGGCCAGGAGGGCGTCGACGTCCTCGTCGGACAGATGTGCCCGCTCCCGGGCGTCGCCGATCCAGCCCTCGACGACGGGCCGTGTCACCTCGGGATGGAACTGGACACCGAGGTGGGGTCCGTCGACGAAGGCGTGCAGGGAGACGTCGGTTCGGGCCAGGGCCTGCGCCCGCGGAGGGCACGTGAAGGCATCCTCGTGCCAGTCGAGCCAGGGACCGGCCGGGACGAGCGCCGGGTCGACGGTGTCGAGGAGCCGCCAGCCGATCTCGGGCCGGGAGGCCCGTCGCACCGTTCCGCCCAGGACCTCGGACAGGAGCTGCCCGCCGAAGCAGACGCCCAGGACGGGCACCCCATCGCTGACGGCGCGACGGATGAGCTGCCGCTCCGGGGCGATCCAGGGAACGGTGGCGTCGGTGACGGACTCGATGGAGCCCATCACGACGAGGATGTCGAACGAGCCGGGCACGAGGAGCGATGCGGAGCCGTGGTCGGCCCGGTGGGTCGACACGTCGAACCCGAGCCCGTCCAGATGGTCGCCGAGCACTCCCGGGACGTCGGTCGCGCTGTGCTGGAGGAAGGCGATGCGATCGGCCACGGTCCAGATCCTGCCCGGTTGTGGTCGACGGGGCCAGGTCGTCGAGGCCGGGGCGGGGGTCCCGATGGCGACCGGGACCGGGTCAGCGCCTCCGGCCCCTCCGGGTGGTGGGCTCGCGGAGGTCCGGCCACTTGGCGCGGGCCTCATGCAGGTAGCGACTGGCCAGCTGCCGCGAGAAGGCGAGCGCGGTGCCGATGTCGGCACCTGACATGCCGTTGTCGACGCCCACGGCGACCAGGGCCAGTCGGAAGCGGTGACGGGCACCCTCGAACTCGGCGACGGCGTCGGTCACGGTGCGGCGGGCCGCGCCCCCGATGGAGCTGTCGAGCAGGTCGATGGCGTGACCGGCCCGGACGGCGGAGCTGGCCCCCCCGAACTGTGCGATGTCGTCCGCCAGGACCCGCTGCAGGCGGATGGCGGCGTCGCGCCGGTCGACCAGGGCATCGAGTGCCTCGACCTCGTAGTCGGTGAGCTCCCGCGGCCACCGGCTGTCGGGCGACCCCTCGTGCGCCGACCAGAGCTGGGCCAGGGACCCGCGCAGTTCCTGGTCGAAGCCCGGGGCCATCACCCCGGTGGACAGCAGCGACGCGTCCGGGATCCCGCACGACGGCGGCAGGATCCCGGTCGACTCCTCCAGGTCGGGCAGGCCGTCCAGGGCCGTGAAGCCCCACGAGGCGGCGCCCCAGGGGAGCGTGGTCGCCTGCTCGTCCGCCTCGGGACGGTCGGTCCGCAGCGAGGTGGCCAGTCGCTTCATGGTGTCGGACCGGCCGTCCCCCTGACGCGCCCGCTTCCCGGTGCCCGGCTCATGCCTGATCCCCCGATGCGTCTGTCTGGTACATGACCATCCCTACCGATACGATCTGTGTCCGTCAGAAGCAATCAAATCCCACACCTGTTGCAGATCTGTTGTAGGCAGCTCCCCACCTGGGACGACAGGGGCGGGCGGGACGGTCGGGGACTGCGGAGGGTGGCGAGGTGAGTGCGGGGCGGAGGCCGTTCCTCTGAGCGGCGGGGCACGGTGGGAATGGGGACGATGGACTTCCGGTTGCTCGGGCCGTTCGAGGTGTGGCGGGACGGCGTGCCGCTGGCGTTGGGCGGTCGACGCCAGCGTGCCGTCCTGGCCCTGCTCGCCATGCACGTCGGGACCGTCGTCTCCACGGACCGGATCGTCGAGGAGATCTGGGCGGACGCACCCCCTCCGTCGGCCCTCCGAACGCTTCACTCCTACGTGTCGCGGCTGAGGTCGACGCTCCGCGACGAGGGCCTGGACCCCGTGGTCCGCCGCGGGCCGGGGTACCTCCTCGACCTGGACCCCTCGGTCGTGGACGCCGTCCGCTTCGAACGGCTGGTCCAGGAGGCCGGCGCCGCGCTCGACGCCGAGGACGCCGAGACGGCCGACCGGGCGCTGCGGGCGGGCCTCGCCCTGTGGCGGGGCGAGGCGTTGGCCGATTTCGCCTACGAGCCGTTCGCGGCCGTCGAAGCGCGCCGGCTCGAGGAGCGCCGGTTCGAGGCGCTCGAGTTGCGGATCGACGCCGACCTGACCCTGGGCCGGCACGCGCAGATCGTGGCCGAGCTCGAGGGCCTCGTGGCCCGGCACCCGTATCGCGAGCGGTTCTGGGCCCAGCTAATGGTCGCTCTGTACCGGTGCGGCCGCCAGGCGGAGGCCCTGGCCGCCTACGGGCGCATCCGGGGGATCCTCGTGGAGGAGCAGGGGATCGAGCCCGGCGACGAGCTGCGCCTCCTCGAGCGCCAGGTCCTCGAGCAGTCGACCGACCTGACGCTGCCGGGCGTGCCCCCCGGGGTCAGGCGGGCGTCGTCCACGACGGCGCCGACCCGACCGGTGGGTCGCGGCGTACCCCTCCCCGAGCGGCTGCGGCTCCGGCCGGACATCGGCGTCATCGGCCGGACGGAGCAGATCGACTCGCTGGCCTCTGCCGTGGGGCGGGCCGACGCCGGGCTCGGCCGGGCGGTGCTGCTGGTGTCGGGCGAGGCCGGCCAGGGCAAGAGCACGGTCGTGGCCGAAGTGGCGCGCCGGGCACACGACGACGGGGCCTACGTCCTGTCGGGCCACTGCGAGCAAGACCTCAGTGCCCCGTACCAGCTCTTCGCCGAGTCGCTCGGACACTACGTGCAGCACGCTCCCGAGGACGAGCTGCGCGACCTGGTCGACGACTGGGGTCCGGAGCTCGGCGCGCTCGTCCCCGCACTCGCCCGTCGCCTGCCGGGCCTGCGCCCGGTCCGGGTCGTCGACCCCGACTCCGAGCGGTTCAAGCTGTTCGCCGCCGTGACGGGCCTGCTGGCGGCGCTGTCCCGCGACCGGACCGTGGTCCTGGTCCTCGACGACCTCCAGTGGGCCGACCACGGCAGCATGCAGCTGCTGCGGCACCTGGCGGCCGACGACCGGCCCATGCGTCTGGCGGTGGTGGGCACGTTCCGGGACAGTGAGCTGGCGATGTCGGACCAATTGGTGGAGACCCTCGGCGCTCTGCGGCGCCTCGACGGGGTCGGGCGCATCGACCTGCCGGGATTCGAAACGACCGAGGTCGTCTCGGTGATGACCGCCATCGCCGGGCGTCCCCTGGACGACAAGGGAGTCGCCCTGGCGCGTGCCGTGCACGAGGAGACGGACGGCAATCCGTTCTTCGTCAGCGAGGTCACGCGCCACCTGCTCGAGGTCGGCGCGCTGCGCGACGACGGCTCGGGGGGCTGGGTCGTGCCGGCCGACATGGGTGAGGCCAGCCTGCCGGCGGGGGTCCGGGAGGTCATCGACGCACGTGTGGTCCGGCTCGGCAGGGACTCGGCGGCCAACCTGGCGCTAGCCGCCGTCATCGGCCGGGACTTCGACCTCGACCTCTTGCTGGCCGCCTCCGACTCGACACCTGACGGCCTGCTCGACACACTCGAGGGAGCGGCCACCGTCTCCCTCGTCCGGGAGCCGCTCGACCGTCCCGGTTGGTACACCTTCTCCCACGCGCTGATCCAGCGCACGCTCTACGAGGGCATCGGCGCCTCCCGGCGCGCCCTGCTGCACCGCAAGGTGTTCGAGGTCCTGGCGCAGTGGGACGACCCGTCGGCCGCCCGACCGTCCAGGGTGTCCGCCGCCCAGATCGCCCACCACCTGGTGGCGAGCGCCCGGCCCGACGACTCGGCCGCCGTCGTCCGGTACGCGGTCCGTGCCGCCGAGGATGCGGTGGCCGCCCTCAACCCGGAAGAAGCGGTCCGTTGGTACGGCGTCGCGCTCGACGCGCTGGGCGACGACGTCGGCGCCACCCGGGCACAGGTGCTGGCCCACCTGGGCGACGCCCAGCGCCAGACCGGCGACCTCGCCTACCGCACGACACTCCTCGAGGCGGCGCGGTTGGCGCTCGAAGTCGACGACGTCGAGACCCTCGTGTTCGCCGCCCTGGCCAACTCCCGGCAGATCCAGAGCACGACCGGCACCATCGACCAGGAGCGGGTCGACGTCCTCGAAGCGTCGCTCGACCGGGTCGGTCCGTCGGCCACCCCCGAGCGGGCCCGGCTGCTCGCCCACCTCGCGTCCGACCGCTCCTACGACGGTGATCCGGAACGTCGGGCCCGGCTGGTCGAGGAGGCCCTGCTCATCGCCCGACAGGTCGACGACCCGGCCACCCTCTTCGATGTCCTCCTCCGCCGGGTGGGGATCTGGATGCCGGCGAACGTCGGGGAGCGGCTGGCCGAGTCGGCCGAGACCCTGGCCGTCGCCGAGGCGCTGGGGGACCCGGTGGCACGGTTCTGGGCGCTCTTCTACCGCGCCATGGTGGCCGCCGAGGCGGCCGATCGGGCGCTGCTCGACGCGTGCCGCAGGCGACTACCTGACGAGGCGCGTGCCACGGGTCAGCCGATGCTGCTGTGGTCGACGACGTACGCCCGGAGTTGGCAGGCGCTTCTCGACGGCCACATCGATGAGGCCGAGTCCCTCACCGCCGAGGCCCTCGAGCTGGGCATGGCGACGGGCCAGCCCGATGCGCTGGCGATCTACGGCGGCCAGATGGTGGACCTGCGCTGGCACCAGGGCCGGGACGTGGAGTTGGTCGAACTGATCGAACAGATGGTGGAGGCCACGCCCGAGATCGACAGCTTCCGGGCCGCGCTGGCCCGCATCTACGCGGACATCGGACGGGTCGATGACGCGCGGGCCTTGCTCGCCACCGGCGCGGCGGAGGAGTTCGCCCACCCCTTCGACCCGCTGGCCACGACGACGATCGCCCTCTGGTGCGAGACTGCGATCCAGCTGGCCGACGTCGGCGCGGCCGCCGTCCTGGTCGAGCGACTGGCCTCGTTCGCCGATCAGGTCATCTGCAGCGGGGTGAACATCTTCGGGTCACTCGACCACTACCGCGGGGCGTTGAGCGCCGTGCTCGGGCACTTCGACGACGCGGAGCGGCTGCTGACGCTGGGGCTCGTCGCACACCGGTCCCTCGGCGCCCCTTTTTTCGAGGCCCGGTCGTGCCTCGAGCTGGCCCGCATGCACCGGGCCCGCGCGGGGACGGGTGACGACGAGGCCGCTGCAACGTTCGCCGACCGGTCGCTGGAGCTCGCCCGGGCCTACGGCTACGTCGGCGTGGAACGTCGCATCGCCGATCTCGTCGGGACCGGAGACAGGCTGACCTGACCGGTGTCGACCGGACAGCCCGGAGGGCGGACCCGCCGGTGACCTCGGGATCGAAGAGAACGGTCCGGAAGGTCGGCCACGACCTCCACCGTCACCCGCTGGCGGTCAGGCGGGACCTCGCCGGGCGCCATGGCCCGGGTCAGGCCTCCGACGCCGTTCCTGCAGCGAGCCCGCCAGGGCGGGCCACTTGCTGCGGGCCTCCTTGAGGTAGCGGCTGGCCAACTGGCGCGAAAAGCCGAACGCCTCGCCCACCTGTCCCGCCGTCATGCCGTTGTCGATGGCCACGGCCACCAGCGCGAGTCGGAAGCGGTGCCGAGCCGCCTCGAGCTCGTTCATGGAGTCACTGACGCTCCGGCGGATGGTCCCACCGACCGCGGGCACGAGGATGTCCTTGGCCAGACCGGCGCGGACGGCCGCCATCCCTCCGTCGTACTGGGCGATGTCATCGGCAAGCACCGTCTGCAGGTTGACGGCTGCGTCGCGCCGGGCCGTCATCGCCTCGGCCACCTCGAGCTCGTAAACGGTCAAGTCCCGAGTTTCGCTCTTCATGGTGGCCCGGCGGATCTCCTGGGACTGTCGCTGTTCGAGACTCGCCCGACCCCTCGCCAACTCATCCTTCAACTCGGCACTGAGGCCGGTGGCCACGTCGCCCGAGGAGAGCCGGGGAAGATCGAAGCGGTGGTGGTCGTCGGCGATCGCCGGGGCGTCCTCGAGGTCGGGGAGGCCGTCGATGGGAAGGAATTCCGAGCCGGCCCGGGCGCGCTCACCGTCCGGCCAGCCAGCCAGGCCGATGCGGTCCGTCCGCAGGTTGGCCTCAACGCGCTTCATCGGCGGACTTCCGAAGCATCCGGATCCCTGCCGTCCGTCATCCACATCGGCGTCCTCCGGTCCACTCCGTCCGATGGCGAATTCTCGAGGGTGCCCGCTGTCGGTGGGCGTCCACTGAATTGGAATTTAGCAGCGGCGAAGGTGGTTGCAATTCATAATCACTACCAATCCGGGGTCCCGGTGATTCCGTCGGCGTCGAGCGGCAAGACCCACCTCCACCGTCCCGATCATCCTGACCAACCATTCTTCCCTGCGGTCAGAGTTGCCGGAGAACCGCCTTCCAGTAGGTACGCCAGTGCTCGCGGAGATCGTCGAACTCCAAGCGGTCGTGCTGGACGCTTACGATGGACTTGTCCGGGGACTTCAGGGAGATGTTGACGGAGATCCTCGAGCCGTCCACGAGGCTGCAGCGCCAGTACCTCCATTTTTCTGTCGCCGACGTCTCCGGGGTGCTCTCGACGGCCACACCGGAAATCTCGCTCGGAACACCGACCACTTCGATCCATCGGGCGAGTGCGTCGTCGAGTGATCCCGAGACTGTCCGGCTGGCGGATACGGAGTAGGACCCATCCCCGCTCTGACCGGGGACCCTCCGACCGATGTGCTGCTCGTAGGCGACGGCGATCATCTGCCGCCACCACGAAGGGGCCCCGTGGGCGGCGGCAAGCTCCACGATCTCCTGATGGCTCATCTGGTCCGCACCAGCAGATTCCAGGTACGAACACCATGCCACCCAGGTTCGACCTGTGCCCGATTCGATCGCGTCCGCACTCAACGCCTGGGGCATGGAGAGAGTGTACGGGGGCCTCCTCCGATTCAGGTGTCTGTCGTCACGTCCGGTGCTACCGTCCGGCCTCGGTCTGATACCTGCCCTGGACGTGGGGCGCAATCCGGTCCGGCCGGCCGGGGGACCGTGGCGAGACGACACCCGACCGCCGGGCACGTTGGACTCGCTGGGGAACCGATCCTGTACCCTTGGGTCACCTCGCCGTCTTCGTCCGTTCCTCCCTATCGGAGGGTCCTGGGCGATTGAGGGTCGGGTGGCAAGGAGAGGTGCGAGAGCGGCCGAATCGGACTCACTGCTAATGAGTTGACCT
>CAZULR010000107.1:3644-7940 GCA_964621235.1 uncultured Acidimicrobiaceae bacterium | reverse complement strand
GACGCCCTTGTCCCACCGCTCGCCGAACGGGGTGCACCCCATCCCCACGATGGCCACCTGGTCGCGGATCCCGTTGCTGCTCATGCGTCTCCTCCTCGGTCCTCGTCGGTCCCGTCGTCCGGTGGCGTGGCCACCGGACGGGCCTTCCAGAAGTAGTTGTGGACGCCCTTGGCCGTGGACAGCACCCGGAAGGCCATCTCCACGCGCGTGCCGATGGCCAGACGGTCGGGGTCGACGTCGGTCATCTCGCACCGGTAGCGGCCGCCCCCGTCGAAGTCCACCACCGCCCCGACCACCGGGGGCGACGGGCTGTAGGCCAGGTGGTCGACGGTGAAGGTGGCCACCCGGCCACGCACGTCGGCCATGCGCACCGGGTCCATCTCGTCGATGGTCCGGCACCGCAGGCAGACCCGGGAGGGGGGCAGGTGCCGGAAGCCGCACGCCCGGCAGTCGCTGGCCGTGAAGCCCGACTTCCAGGGTGTGACCCGCCACGTCGCCGGTGCACCCGGCCGCTCCGGGTCGGGCCGGCGCGGCGGCTCGCGGCGCAGCTCGTCGCGCCAGGTCAGGAACCGGGCGTAGGGCAGGTCGTCCCGGCCGGCCTCCGCCGACTCCGCCACCGTCACCGCCCCCCCGCCGGCCCGGTCGGCCCGCACGGCCGGAAGGGCGTCGGTGGCCCGGAACACGAAGACGTCGGCCCCGTCGGCCACCACCACCAGCACGATCGATTCGCCCGGCGCCGCCCGGTCGAGGGCGTCGGCCAGCTGCATGCCGGCCTGGGCCGCCCCGAGGTTGCCCACGACCGCCCCCCGGTCGGCCACAGCGGCCTCGGGACGGGTGCCGAGGGACCGGCCCACGGCCTGCACGGCCCGGACGTGGAGGCCGGCCACCGCCAGGTGGTCCACCTCGGCGGCCACGATGCCGGCCCGCTTGAAGGCCTCGGCCGTGGCGGCCTCGACCAGTGGGACGTAGACCTCCTGGCCGAACCGCTCCTCCCACACCTTGGAGTCGGCGTCACCCGGGGTCCGCCACCGGTCGAGGAACTCGGCTGAGACCGCGGCATGGGCCACGAGCTCGGCGACGACCGGCGCGTCGGCCCCGTCCGGGCCGAACACGAGGGCGGCGGCACCGTCGCCGCTGTCCCGCTCCTCGGCCCCTCCGGCCAGGCCCGTGCGCAGGTCGGCGAGGACGGTCAGGGCGCGGGTGCCGGCCGTCGCCGACTGGGCGTGGGCGGCCCGGAGGGCCGCGGCCGACGACCGCACCGAGCCCAGCAGGTCATAGGCGCCGGTCCAGCTGGGCAGCTCCAGAGCGGCGTGGACGGCGGTGGCGTTGGTCTTGTCCAGGTAGGTCGGGGCCGGGGTGGCGAAGTAGAGGTCGTCGGGCGGGCCACCGGCGAGCGGCGCCAGGGCTCGACGGGCGGCCTCGACGCCCATGGTGGTGGTGTCCTCGTCGTAGGAGGCGACCGCCCGGGTGCCCCGGCCCGACGGGCCGCCGAGGGTGGCGCCGATGGCCGAACGCTGCAGCCGCCAGTAGGGCAGGTACACGCCCCAGGCCAGGATCCCCGTGCTCACGTTTCCCGTCACCGTCCTCGTCCCCCGGTTCTCGACCGTCCGAGAATCGACCGTCACCCGGGAGGATGCGGCCACACCACTACCCCCGGAGCATAGTGTCCGGCCCCGGGGACCTTAGAATGCGGCGTCCGTACCGGAGGTGCCGAGACG
Organism: uncultured Acidimicrobiaceae bacterium; assembly: GCA_964621235.1. Taxonomy (GTDB): domain Bacteria; phylum Actinomycetota; class Acidimicrobiia; order Acidimicrobiales; family RAAP-2; genus Bog-756. Next base: position 6,222 of record CAZULR010000107.1, on the reverse strand, counting down.
AGGAGAGCGATGCGACGACGCCTGTTCGAGGACGAGCACGAGGAGTTCCGGTCCAGCTTCCGCCGCTTCGTGGACCAGGAGATGCTTCCCCACTCCGACGAGTGGGACCGGGCCGGCATCGTCGACCGGTCCGTGTTCGCCGCGGCCGGCCGTTCGGGATTCCTCGGCATGGCCGTCCCCACCGAGTACGGCGGCGGCGGCAGCGACGACTTCCGCTTCAACCTGGTGGTCACCGAGGAGCTGCACCGGGTGGGGATGAACGGGGCCGCCCTCGGATTCGCCCTCCACAACGACATCGCCCTGCCCTACCTGCTGCACTACGCCACCGAGGAGCAGTCGCGCCGCTGGCTCCCCGGGGTGGCCCGGGGCGAGCTGGTCCTCGCCATCGCCATGACCGAGCCGGGCACCGGGTCGGACCTGGCGTCGATCTCCACGACCGCCCTGCGGGACGGTGACGAGCTCGTCCTCAACGGCTCGAAGACGTTCATCACCAACGGCATCAACGCCGACCTCGTGGTGGTGGCGGTCAAGACCGACCCGACGCAGGCCCACCGCGGCATGAGCCTGGTCGTCGTCGAGGAGGGGACGCCCGGGTTCACCCGCGGCCGCAATCTCGACAAGATCGGCCTGCACGCCCAGGACACCGCCGAGCTCTTCTTCACCGACTGCCGGATCCCGGCGGACAACCTGCTCGGCACCGACGGCGCGGGGTTCGCCCACCTGGTGGCCAACCTGGGACAGGAGCGCCTCTCGCTGGCCGCCGGAGGCCTCGCCGGGGCCCGGGCCGCCCTCGACTGGACCGTCGCCTACGTGCGCGAGCGCCAGGCGTTCGGGGTGTCCGTCGGCTCGTTCCAGAGCACACGGTTCACCCTGGCCGAGCTGGCCACCGAGGTGGAGATCGGCCAGAACTTCATCGACCGGTGCGTCGTGGCCCTCAACGACGGCGAACTCACCCCCGAGGACGCGGCCATGGCCAAGTGGTGGTGCACCGAGCTCCAGGGGCGGGTGGTCGACCGCTGCCTGCAGCTCCACGGCGGCTACGGCTACATGAGCGAGTACCCGATCGCCAAGGCCTACGTGGACGCCCGGGTCACCACCATCTACGGGGGGACCACCGAGATCATGAAGGAGATCATCGGGCGCTCGCTCGACCTCGGCTAGGCCTCCGGCCGCACGCCCGGGCCCTGGGGGGTGTCCCCTCTATACTCCGGTGGCCCCCGTCCGGCAGCCCACCCGCCCGGTGGCGGACCGACGGGGGTGGCCCCCGACCGACGAGGTAGGTGCATGACCGAGGAGAGTGCGCAGACCACCCAGTGGCAGGAGCGCACGATGGAGCGGTCCTTGAAGTCGGCCCGCCAGCAGGCCATCGCCCGGGGCGGCACCTTCGTGGCCGCCGCCGTCGACCTCCTGCGCACCACCGGCCGGGCGGACTTCACGGTCCAGGAGGTGGTCGACCGGGCCGGACTGTCGCTCCGCTCCTTCTACCAGCTCTTCGCCACCAAGGACGACCTGCTGCTGGCCCTGATCGAGGAGACCGTCCACCGCCACCTGGCCACCGTCCGCCAGCGGGTCGACGGCGAGTCCAGCCCCCGGGCCCGGTTCGAGGCCCTCGTCCGCGCCATGTTCGGCACCCCGGAGACCGATGACCCCGCCTCGCGGGGCATGGTGCTGTTCCAGTGGCACCTGGCGGCCACCCGCCCCGACGAGTTCGACGCCGTCGTCTCCTCCTACGTGGAGACGGTGGCCGAGGTGCTGGCGCCGGGCGTGGCCGACGGCACGTTCCGGAACGACCTGACGGTGCCGGTCCTGGCCGCCCTGGTCACCCACACCCTGGTGTCGATCCTGGACCGGCGGGTCCTCGGCGTCGGCCCGCGGCCCGACGCAGTCTCACCCGACGACCTGGTGCGCTGGTGCCTGTCCGGGGTGCTGGCTCCGGACGCCGGAGGACTCAGCCCGGCACCTCGATGACCGTGGCCGACCCCATGCCTCCCCCGGCGCACATGGCCGCCACGGCGATCCCGCCGCCCCGCCGCCGCAGCTCGTAGACCAGGGTCACCAGCATCCGGGCCCCCGTGGCGGAGATCGGATGCCCGAGGCTGCAGCCGCTGCCCGACACGTTCACGATCTCCTCGTCGAGTCCGAGGGCGGCCACGGTGGCCACCGGCACCGAGGCGAACGCCTCGTTGATCTCGAACAGGTGCACGTCGCCGATGCCGAGACCGGCCCGGTCGAGCGCCTTCGGGATGGCGTCGACCGGGGCCATGCCGGTGCGGGCGGGCGCCACGCCCACCGACGCCCACGAGCGGATGGTGGCGAGCGGGGCGAGCCCGCGGGCCGCCGCCAGGTCGGAGGAGGCCACGCAGACGGCCGCAGCCCCGTCGTTGAGACCGGCCGAGTTGCCCGCGGTGATGGAGAAGCCCTCGATCTCGGGGTGCAGCGGTGGGAGCGACGCCATCTTCTCGAGCGTGCTGGACCGGCGGGGGTGCTCGTCGACCTCCCACACGAGGGTCTCCCCGGCCCGGGTGACGGTCATGGGCACGATCTCCTCGACGAAGCGGCCCTCGTCGATGGCGGCCAC
>CAZULR010000107.1:0-3544 GCA_964621235.1 uncultured Acidimicrobiaceae bacterium | reverse complement strand
CCGGTGAGCCCCGCCTTGGCCGTCACATAGCGGGCGATCACCCCGCCGCCGTAGAGGTTCTCGGCCAGGACGACATCGTCGATGTCGGCGGCGTCCAGGCCCGACCGCCGCAGCGCCTCGACGGTGACGACCTCGGCGAGGTCGAACGCCGTGGTCTCGGTGAGGGTGCCCCGGTAGGCGGTGCCCACCGCGGTGCGGCAGGCGGCGATGATCACGGGATCGGGCAAGGCGACTCCATTCGTGCGTCGGGGACGGAGGGCTCCGTCCGGTGGTTGCTGAGAGGCTCGGCGGTCCGGGGACCCGGGTCGGCGCTCACCGGTTCCGGGGGAGCCCGAGCCCGCGCTGGGCGATCATGTTGCGGTGGACCTCACTGGTCCCGGCGTAGATCGTGGTCCCGAGCGAGAAGCGCAACATGTGCTCGATCACGCCGTGGGCGGGTGCCGTTGGGTCGAAGTAGCTCCGGAGGGCATCGGGGCCGACGACCTCGACGAGGTCCTGGGCCCGGGCACTGAGCGCCTCGGAGCTGAACAGCTTGGACATCGGCCCCTCGGCCACGATGGCCTGGTCGGTGGCCGCCATCCAGGCCACCCGTCGCTGGAGCAGCCGGGAGACCTCGAGGTCGATGGCCGTGCGCCCGAGCGCCTCGCGGACGGTCCCGTCCTCCAGGCGGGGCACACCCTCGTCGTCGGTGGTCGACCGGGCCCACGACTCGGCCGCCCGGAGCAGGCGGTCGATGGCTGCGGCAAACCCGGCGGCGTGCTCGTTGGTGAGGGCCACGGTCATGGCGTGCCAGCCCCCGTCGACGTCGCCGATCCGCCAGGCGTCGGCCACCCGGACGTCGTTGTAGTACACGATGTTGGTGCGCTCGCCGGAGAGCGTGAACACGGCCTGGATCTCGACGCCGGGCTGGTGCAGCGGCACCAGGAACATGGTCAGACCCTTGTGCTTGGCCACCTCGGTGTTGGTCCGGGTGAGCAGGAAGACGTAGTCGCCGATCTGGGCGTTGGTGGTGAACATCTTCTGCCCGTTGATCACCCACTCGTCCCCGTCGGGCACGGCCCGGGTGGAGGCGGCGGCCACGTCCGACCCGGCCTCGGGCTCGCTGAAGCCGAGGACGATCACGATGTCGCCGGCCAGCGCCTTCGGGATGATCTCGGCCTTCTGCTCGTCGGTCCCCACGGCGCGGATGACGGTCGCCACCATCATGGTGGTGCCGATGCCGTACATGGGGGCGTCGGCGAGGCGCAGCTCCTCCCCCACCGCCACCATCTCCTCGGGGTCGAGCCCCTGGCCGCCGAACTCGACGGGCCAGCTCGGGGCCATCCACCCCTGCTCCACCAGGGCACGGGTGAAGTCCCCGTCGTGCGAGACACCGGTGCGGTAGACCTGCTCCTCCAACGCCAGGCTCATGTGCGCGTCCAGGAACTCGCGGACCTCGGCCCGCCGCGCCTCGCTCGACTCTCCCAGTCGGAAGTCCATCAGCTCGCCCCCCTGGGCCCGTACCGCCTATCGGCCACCCGACGCGCCGCGGCCGACGGGCTCATCAGCACGTTGGCCCAGCCCCGGCAGCGCCGGTAGTAGAGCTGGATGTCGTACTCGAGCATGAACCCGTAGCCACCGTGGACGTGGAGGGCCACCGCCGTGGCGTCCCGGGCCGTCTCCGCGGCGAAGGAGAAGGCCATGGCGGCCAGCTCGGCACGTCGGCCCGGCTCCTCCGCGTCGGCCCAGGCCGCCTCACGGGCCAGGAGGGTGGCGCCGGCCGAGGCGGTGGCCACGTCCGCGAGCCGGTGGCCCACGGCCTGGAACGCGCCGATCTTCTGGTCGAACGCCTCGCGCTCGGCCGCGTAGTCGACGCCGATCCGGACGGCCCGCTCGGCCATGCCGGCGAGGGCCCCGGCCGTGAGCACCAGCCAGTCGTCGAGCGCCCCGTCGAACAGCCCGGCACCGGAGTCGTCGGCCAGGACGGTCGCCGCGTCCAGGCGCGGCCCGTCGACCGGCACGTCGGCCAGCGGCTGGGAGCCGACGTTCTCCGGGACGGTGCGGTCGTCGCCGAGGGGCAGGACCAGTAGGCGGTCGTCGTGGCGGACGATCACGTCCGTGGCCACGGCACCGGCCGGCACCAACGCCAGGACGCCGGACGAGGGGGGACGCGGCGACACCGTGGGCAGGCGCTCGCCGACGAGCGCCTGGGCCAGAAGGTCGGCGGCGGCGGCACCGTCGGTGCGGGCCAGCAGGCGACAGGCCACCTGGGCCTCGAGCAGCGGGGCGGGGCCCAGGGCCCGGCCGTGCTCCTCCGCCACGAGCTCCAGGTCCAGCAGCGAGGCGCCCCACCCGCCGTGCGCCTCGTCGACCGCCATGGAGAGGGCCCCGAGTTCGACCAGCTGGGCCCAGAGCCGACGGTCGAATCCGAGGGGCTCGGCCTCCCGGACCCGCTCCGCCGTGGACTCCTTGGCGTAGAGCGCACCGAAGGCGTCGATCAGCTGCAGCTGTTCGTCGCTGGGACGGAGGTCCACCGCGCTACTCGCTGGGCATGAGGTGCGAGAAGTCGATCTGACCGGTCTGCAGGGCGCTGTAGAAGCCCCCGTCGGCGTACAGCGACTCCCCGACCACGTAGCTGGCCCGGACGCTCCCGATCAGCACCATGGCCCAGGCCTGCTCCTCGGACGTCGAGTACCGGCCCACCGGGCCGATCGCCGCGTCGACCAGGTCCTTGCCCACGGCATCGTGGAAGAACGGCATCATGGCCGTGCTCGTCGGCCCCGGATTGGTGCAGTTGAGCCGGATGCCGAACTCCTTCATCAGCCCGACCGACCGCCACGCGGTCCAGGCGTTGATGGCCTGCTTCGAGGTGGCGTAGGCGTTTCCCTCCCACACCTCGGGATGGGACTCGAGCCAGGCCCGGCCGGCCGCGTAGGAGTCCGTGGCGAACAGCTCGGCGAAGGTGCCGAGGTTCGACTCCCAGCCGATGCCGCCCGCAGAGGCCACGTAGACCACGGCGGAGCCGGTCGGCATCCGCGGTACCACCCGCTCGATCAGGTCGCGTCCGCCGACGAAGTTCACCAGCATCGTGTCGAGGTCCGAGAACGGGGGACCGGGGAGCCCGGCGCAGTTGAAGAAGGCGTCGACGTCACCCTCGATCCGGTCGGCGGCGGCGGCGATCGAGTCGGGGTCCAGGAGGTCCACCTCGACGGCCTGGCGCACCGGCCCGGTGATCGGCGCGCGGTCCAGGCCGACCACGTCGGCGCCGAGCCCGACCAGTACGTCGACCGTGGCGGCCCCCATCCCCGAGGCGGCACCGGTCACCACGGCCCGCTTGCCCGCGTATCCGAGTACATCGTCCATGTCGGCTCCCCCACTCCTCTTCGCCGTCCCCCGGCCCGCGGGGCCCGGCGCCCACGAGACCCCGGGGCGACAGGGGTCTCGGCACCGTTCCTCCGGCGGGTCGCGACGCGGGCGGCTGTCCCCGTGCCGGCGCCGTCCACACCGATGGTGGACGGCGTTGTCCGGCAAACGTTAGGGCATCTCCCCGGTCCTGCCAAACGTC
>CAZULR010000106.1:0-7952 GCA_964621235.1 uncultured Acidimicrobiaceae bacterium | reverse complement strand
GGGTGGCCGAACGGCGGGGCCGCGAGCGGTTCCGGACCGAGCAGCCCCAGTACTCAATCCTCGCCCGCGGCATCGAGGCCGACCTGTTGCCGGTCTGCCGGCAGTACGGGATGGGGGTGCTCAGCTGGAGCCCTCTCGCCGGGGGCTGGCTGTCCGGGGCGTTCGGCGAGGGCAAGCGGAACACCTCCCGGCGCTCGGCCATGCTCCCGGAGCGCTACGACCTGTCGCTCCCCATGAACCAGGCCAAGCTGGCCGCGGTCGTCGAGCTCGAGAAGGTGGCCGACGAGGCTGGCCACTCGCTGCTCGAACTGGCCCTCGCCTTCGTGCAGTCCCACCCGGCGGTCACCTGTCCGATCATCGGGCCACGCACCATGGAGCAGCTCGAGTCCCAACTGGTCACCGCCGACATCACGCTCGCCGACGACGTGCTCGACCGGATCGACGACATCGTCCCGCCGGGACAGAACGTCGGCGGTGCGGACCCGGGCTGGCAGCCGCCGTCGATCACGGACGCGGCCCTGCGCCGGCGGTAGGCACCGGCGGACGCGGCCGGGGACCCTCGGGCCGGGTGGTCAGCGGGAGGGGAGCAGGGGGTCCGGCTCGACCGTGACCGTGGCGGCCCGCAGGCGTTCCAGGGCCCGGATCTCCCGGCTGTAGGCCAGCGGGGTGAACACCAGCGTGTCGAGTGGGAACCACAGGCCCACCCACACGAGGACCCATCCACCCGAGTCGAGCACCAGGTTGGACCCCTGCCCCCGCCCGGCGATGTGGGCGGCGAGGGTCACGATGAGGAACCCGAGGATGACGATCGGCATCCCCACCCACAGGTAGGACAGCCCGTCGAAGCGTGTGGCCCGCCGCTCCCGCTGGTTGTAGTCGATGCGGTCGTCGCAGTAGCGACCCAGTGTCCGGCGGATGCGGTCCGCCGTGCCCTCGACGACCTGGGAGACCGGCAGGGTGACCTCGAGCCGGACCGGCCGGCCCGACCGGTGGCCCCGGAGCGTGCTGATGGCGCGCTCCACGCCGGTCAGGAAATTGCGGTGCTCGGAGAACAGGTCGGTCTGCCCCAGGACGAACATCTCCTCGGGGTGCGCCAACCGCAACGGGATGACCTGGGGTGCTCGATCAGCCACGGCACGAGGGTCTAGCGGATGGCGGTCGGATGCGTCCACCGACGCACCGGAGTCGACCCGGAGCCGACCGGCTCACGGCCGGTGTCGGCGGTTGCGGTCCCGACGTCCCTGGCGGGCGGCGGACTCCTTGGCCTCGGACCGACCGGCCTGCTCGGCGACGTAGGAGCGGTAGGCGGCGAGCCGAGCCGGCGTGAGGGTGCCGTCGGCCACGGCCTGGCCCAGGGCGCACCCCGGCGTCCCGTCGTGGGCGCAGTCCGAGAACCGGCACTCCTCGGCGAGCTCGTCGAGGTCCGGGAACGGGGACGGGGCCTCCTCCGCCTCGTCGTCCTCCCACGCCGTGGCGGCCCGGATCCCGGGCGTGTCGATGATCGCACCGCCACCGGGCAGTGGCAGCAGCTCCCGTCGGGTCGTGGTGTGCCGCCCTTCTCCCGTGCGGCCCACCTCGCCGGTCTCCATGGCGTCGTCGCCGAGCAGGATGTTGGTGAGGGACGACTTCCCGGCGCCGGACGCCCCGAGCAGCACCACGGTGCGCCCGGCGGTGAGCTCCCGAAGGCGGTCCAGTCCCTCGCCCGTGACGGTGCTCGTGGTCACGACCTCGATCCCCTCGGCCTCGTCGCCCAGATCGAGGAGCAGCGACTGCGCCGAGTCGCCCGCATCGACCTTCGAGAGCACCAGGACCGGCGTGGCGCCGGAGTCCCTGGCCAGGGCCAGCATGTCCTTGAGGCGCGAGTTCCCGACCCGGGTGTCGAGGGCCCACGTGACCACCACGACGTCGACGTTGGCCGCCATGTTCTGGGGCTCGTCCCGTCCCGACACCGACCGGCGCACCAGCAGGCTGCGCCGTTCGAGCCGCTGCAGTGTGCCGAGGCCGTCGGGCACGAGCCAGTCGCCCACGACGATCTGGGGGCACTCCCGGAGGGGCACGCGACGGGCCTTGCGGGCCCCCTGGAGAGTGGCCCAGCCGCGGTCGATCCGGATGACCCGGGACGCCAGGCCGGGCGCGTAGCCGTCGGCGACCGCCTCGTCGATCCGGGCGCGGTCGAAGCCGAGGTCTGCGAGGGGATGGGCCCCCTGGTCGTCCGTCGGCGTCACCGGCCCGAGTGTACGGCCACGCACCACCCCGCTCCCGGGGTCTCCGACCACCACCACCGATCCCCCGAGCTCGGTTGCGGGGAGGCGCCGCCCGGGTGGGTCAGGCGGGTGGAGCGAGGGCGTCTACCTCGGCCACCTCGTCCGGGGTGAGTACCCAGCTGGCCGCGGCGGCGTTGGCCCGCACCTGCTCGGGCTTCGTCGCCCCGGCGATGACCGACGCCACGACGGGCTTGGCGGCGAGCCAGGCCAGGGCCAGCTCGAGGACGGAATGTCCGCGCTCGGCCGCCCAGGTGGACGCCGCGTCGACGATGTCGAAGTTCCGCTCCGACAGGATGCCGCCGCCCCGCTCCCCGAAGTGGACGAGCCGGGTGCCCGCGGGCGCCTCCTGGCCCCGCGCGTACTTGCCCGACAGCATCCCGCTGGCGAGCGGGTAGTAGGGGAGATAGGCGATTCCGAGCCGTCCGGCCTCCGCCACGCCATCGGACTCGTCCTCCCGCTGGAGGAGGTTCCACTGGTTCTGGACGCTCACGAACCGGGCGCCTCCCGCGGCCGCCGCCTCGGCCTCGCGCAGCTGGGCGGCGCTGAAGTTCGAGCATCCGATCTCCCGCACCTTGCCCTCCCGTACCAGGTCGTCGAGCACACCGAGCGTGTCGGCGATCGGCGTCGAGTCGTCCGGTCGGTGCAGCTGGTAGAGGTCGATCCGGTCGGTCCCCAACTTGGCCAGGCTGCGCTCGACCGCGGTGCGCACGTACGCCGGGGAGGCGCCGCCGGCACCTCCGTCGACCGGACTCGCGAACTTCGTACCGAGAACCACCTCGTCCCGTCGCGACCCGAGGGCCGCCGCCAGGCGTGCCTCGCTCTCGAGATAGGAGTCGGCGGTGTCGAAGAAGGTGACGCCGGCCTCCAACGCGGCGTCGACGACCGCGGGAACGGCGTCCGCTTCCATGAAGAAGCCGAAGTTGTTCGTCCCGAGTCCGATGACCGAGACCTCGAGTGAGCCGATCCGTCGTGTGTCCATGGTGACGTACTACCAGGAGTGGCGCCCCGGCGAACCACCCCGGCGAGCGGGGATCCGGTGCCCGTGCCAACCTGGACCGGTGATCACGACCCTTGGGACCGAACGTCTCGTCCTCCGGCCGTTCCGCGAGGACGACCTCGACGCCCTGGCGGCCCTCCATGGCGAGGAGAGCTTCTGGTGGTTCCCCCTGCGGCGAGGCATGACGGCCGCCGAGACGGCGGACTTCCTCGGGTGGATGCTCTCCGTGAACCCCGATCCCGTCCGGCCGGTGTTCCATGCGGTGGTGGAGCGGGATTCGGGAGCGCTCATCGGCTGGGCGGGGCTCTCGGTGCCCGAGTTCCTCCCCGAGCTCCTGCCCGCCGTCGAGGTCGGCTGGCGACTGGGCTCCGCCTCCCGGGCCAAGGGCTATGCGACCGAGGCGGCGACGGCGGCACTCGCCTGGGGCTTCGACACCCTGCATCTGGAGGAGATCGTCTCCATCCACGAGCCCGACAACGTACCCTCGGGTCGCGTGATGGACCGCCTCGGCTTCGGGCCGGCGTCGGCCACCAGGGATCCGGTCCGGGACATCCCGCTGCTGGTCCGGAGGCTCACGGCCGAGGAATGGCGCGCCCGGGCGTGAGCGGGGCGGGGAGTCAGTCGAGCACGAAGTCGTCGAGGTCGGGCTGCCTCGTCCACGTCCAGTAGTCGACGAGGCGCCACGGGCTCAGTCCGTGGATCTCCCCGGCCGAGTTCTTGAAGAACGAGTGCTGGATGGAGGGCTGGGCCCACACCAGACCCCGGAGCTCGCGTTGGGAGCGCTCGTGCCAGCCTTCGTACCGGTCGACGTGGGGCTCCATCGTCCGGTGGCCCCCGGCGATGATCGTCTCGAGGCACTGGGTGATGTAGCGCATCTGGCACTCGGAGTGGAAGATCAGGCTCCCGCCGTGGGCGAGGTTGGTGCCCGGGCCGTACATGCAGAAGAAGTTCGGGAATCCGGGGACCGTGATCCCGAGATAGGCGGCCGGCCGCTCCCCCCACATCGCGCGGAGGTCGACGCCGTCCCGCCCGGCGATGGCCATCGGGGCGAGTGCCTGCGTCGCCTGGAATCCGGTGGCGTAGACCAGGATGTCGGCGGGGTACCGCTCGCCGTCGGCCGTGACGACCGCGTCCGGTTCGATGTGGTCGATCGCGGTGCGTACCAGCTCCACGTTGTCCCTCGTCAGTGCGCCCAGCCAGGCGCCGTTGTCCTGCAGGGTGCGCTTGCCGGTGGCCGGGTAGTCGGGCACCACCTTGGCGATGAGCTCGGGATCGTCACCCACCTGGCCGACGATCCAGTCGGTGAACATCTGGCGGGTCAGGTCGTTCATCTCGCTCACCGCCCGCTGCTGGTCCGGGTAGTCGGGGTCGACGCGGGCGGCCTCCAGTCCCTTGTCGCAGCCGGGCCACAGGATGAGGAAGCGGTACCAGCGCCCGTAGAAGGGGAGGTGCCGCAGGGCCCACCGGACGCCCGGACCCACGGTCGCGTGGTAGTTCGGATTGGGGAACATCCACTGCGCCGTCCGCTGGAACACGGTGAGCTGCGCCACCTCCGGGGCGATGGTGGGGGCGATCTGGAATCCGCTGGCCCCGGCGCCGATCATCGCCACCCGCTTGCCGCCCAGGTCGACGGCGTGGTCCCACCGGGCCGAGTGGAACGCCGGGCCGGCAAAGGCGTCGGCCCCCTCGATCGCGGGGACGTTCGGCCGGTTGAGCTGGCCCACCGCCGAGATCACCGCCCGGGCCGTCAGAACGTCCTCGGTCCCGTCGGGGCCGCGGGTCCGGACGGCCCACGTGGCCGTGCCCTCGTCCCAGGTGGCGCCCAGCACCTCGGTCTCCCAACGCACGTGGCTTCCGATGCCGTGCTTGTCCATGACCGACTGGAAGTAGCGCTGGAGCTCGGGCTGTCGGGCGAAGTACTCGGTCCAGTGGTCGCTCGGCTCGAACGAGTAGCAGTAGAAGTGGTTTCCGACGTCGACGCGTGCGCCGGGGTAGGAGTTCTCCCACCACGTACCACCGACTCCCGCGTTCTTCTCCACGATGGTGAACGGGATGCCGGCCTCCTGGAGCCGGATTCCGGCCAGCAGGCCGGACTCCCCGCAGCCGATGACCACGACCGGGAAGGCGGCCCGCTCCTCCGCGGTGCCCGCGGGCTCGACCCGGCGGGCGTCCCTCCCGTCGAGCTCCATCTCCTCGAGGAGCAGCGGGACGTACTCCTCGGGGACGTCCTCGCACACGAGCCACGTCATCATCTCGTGGAGCAGCTCGGGCGAGATCGGGTCGGGCTCGGGGCAGCCCCGGTCCCGGTAGTCACGGATCACCTCGAGGGCGAGCGCCCTGGCCTCGGCCTTGTCCTCCTCGGCCATGTACCCCTGCACCTCATTGAGGAAGAGGCCCGCCGGGCGCAGTCGCCCGCGGATGATCGAGGGATCGCCCGACATGTGGACGAGGGAGAGCAGGAGCGTCGGGACCGACACGTCGAGGAGGGCCTCGGCGATCTCCTCGTCCGGAGTGTCGAACGGCTCGCCGGCGTGGGGATTGCGCATGTGGTGGCCTCTCGTTCATCGCCCCGGCGACGGCGGCGACCCGCCCCCGTGGCGGGGTGTGCCACAGTAGCCAACGGCCCGGGTGGACGACCGTCCGGACAGGTGCCCGACGTCCGACCCGACGGCCGACCCGACACCGACCCGATGACAGGGGGAACCGTGCAGCACGTGATGATCGAAGGGCCGGGACGGGTGGTCGTCGCCGACGCGCCGGACCCGGAGCCGCCAGGCCGGGACGGCGCGGTCGTGTCGGTCGACGCGGCGGCCATCTGTGGATCCGACATGCACTTCTACGACGGTGACCTCGATCTCGGGATGGCAATCCCCGTCGGCCACGAGTTCCTCGGCACCGTGCTCGACGTCGGTCCCGACGTGCGGGACATCCGTCCGGGCGATCGCGTCCTCACGGCTTCCGTCGCCGGTTGCGGTCGGTGTGCGGGGTGCGCCACCGGCGACCCGGTGCGGTGCGTCGACGGGCCACAGGTCTTCGGCTCGGGAATGCTGCCCGGTGGGCAGGCGACCGCCGTCGCCGTGCCCGCCGCCGACTTCCAGATGCTCCGGATACCCGAGGGGATGGATGACGAGTCGGCGCTGCTGCTGACGGACAACCTGTCCACGGGGTGGGCCGGTGCCCAGCGTGCGGACGTCCCGCCCGGTGGCACCGTGGCCGTCATCGGGCTCGGGGCCGTGGGCCTCTGTGCGGTGCGGTCGGCCCTCACCCTGGGCGCGGCACGGGTGCTGGCCGTCGATCCCGTCGCCGGTCGGAGGGCCCGGGCTGCGGAGTCCGGTGCGGAGGCCGTCGAGGGACCGACCGTCGAGGCACTGCTGGAGGCGACCGGTGGCGTGGGTGTCGACGCGGTGATCGACGCGGTGGCGAAGGACGTCACACTCGACGCGGCGTTGGCCGCGGTCCGACCCGGGGGGACGATCTCGGTCATCGGCGTGCACGACCTGGAGCCCTACCCGCTGCCGGCGCTCATGACCCTGTTCCGGAGCGTCACGCTCCGCATGACCACCGCCCCGGTACACCGCACGTGGGCGGAGCTCGTTCCGCTTGTCCGTTCCGGGAGGTTGCGCACCGACGGGATCTTCACCCACGAGTTCGCCCTTGCGGATGCGGCGGCGGCCTACGCCGCTGTGGCCGAGCGCGGCCCGGACTGCATCAAGGTGCTGCTCCGGCCCTGATCGGACAGGGACGGTCGGCGACGATCGTCGATAACCGGCGACGTCCCCCTCCTCTCACCGCCGCTCGAGGCGCCAGACGATCCGGAGGGCCGTCCAGGTGGCGTCGACCGCGCTGACCTTGTTGTCCACCAGGCCGCGTGGCAGGGCGAGTTCCCGCACGACGTGGTCGCTCATGTCGGTGCCGACGCCCGACGAACGTTTCGGCCAGGCGATCCAGAGCCCGCCTGCCGGCCGAATCATGGCCGCCAGGCGGTCCAGCCGGCGCTCGAGGTCTGCCGCACGGGTGACGAACTGCACCACCACGTCGGCGGAACCGGCGCCGCGCCGCTTCACCGTCACCCCCGCGGGGAGCTCGAGGTCGAGGTCGACCGGTGCCCCGAGGAGCGCGATCACGGCACCGGGGTGGATCCCCAGCTTCGCCGCCAGTGGTGCACTGCCGCTTTCGACCAAGTTCCGGTGCCGGACCTCAGCCGGCGGTGCCGCCGGCGACCTCGTAGGACCACAGTTCGGAGGCCACGGAGACCGGGCCACCGTGTGGGGCGGGGCGGTCGGCACCGGCATGGCCGTGGGCGAAGGCGGGGGACTGGACCCACGCGTCGAAGGCGGCCTGGTCGCACCACCGGGTGACCACGAGCCACTGGTTGCGCCCGTCCGTCGGCCGCAGGAGCTCGAACCCCTCGAACCCCTCCTGGCCGTCGACCACGCCCGCCCGTGCCGCGAAGCGGTTGGCCAACTCGTCGCCGGCGTCGTCCGGCACGGTGATGGCATTGATCTTGATGAGCGTCATGGAACCATCACAGCACATGCCCGGGGCGACCGGGAGCCGGAAATTGGGCGCGACCTGGGCGCGTTCACACGCCGTTAACCGGGCGATCCGGATGAACCGCTCCGGTCCCGCGCGACGGTACGATGAGCGGACCAGAGAGAGGAGGTGGTCCAACTGAGCAATCAACGTTTCGG
>CAZULR010000105.1:0-7989 GCA_964621235.1 uncultured Acidimicrobiaceae bacterium | reverse complement strand
CGGGATTTCTCTGAAGAAGCCCCCCGCTCTGCGGGGGGCTTCTTCGCGTCCGGGCTCCGGCTCGATGGACGCCTGGGGATGGGGTCGACGGAGATGGTTGGAGCACCCGGTGGGCGGTGATCGCGTTCGACGGCTCCACGAGTCCGGGCGCGAGGAGACGAGCTCGAAGTCGAGCGTCCGGCCGGCGCCCGGATCGGTCGGGCTCTCCCACCTTCCGACCATGGCGTCGCCGACCTGGGTGAATCGTCAGGCGAACCGATGCGACACGTCGGGGCGCTCCACGAGTCGCTCGAGTGTCCAGGGTCCACCGGCGAAGTCCATGGCGTGGCGGTGGATCAACCCACGGGAGTCGAAGTAGTGCTGCACGAAGGGCCCGGTGTTCGGGTCGGCACCGAGGACCGCGCTGCCGACGGACGCACCCGGGTGGTCGATCTCCAAGTGCTGGACCGGGAAGCGCTGACCAGTGAGCCACGCGAACGTGGTGACGGCGAGCGGTAGGCGATCAGCGTCCGCCGGGAAGCTCGGGGTCGTCCGCCAGCGGCCGAGGGGTGGCACGTGGAAACGAGCTGGTCACCCGCTGACGGGACCGCCGGCCTCCACCACCGTCTTGAGATCGGACACCACGCGTGGCCACCCCTCGGTGATGAGCCCGAAGACCGTTCCGTCGGCCACCAGGTTGCCGTGGGTGACCGTGAGCCTCACCAGGTCGCCCACGGGCTCCAGCTCGAAAGTGACCGTGGTCCGGGGCTCGGCCTCCAGGGCCGCCCTCCGCTCCTCGGTGAACCCGACCGCCTCCGCCCAGTCGGGGGTGAACGAGTGCCAGGTGAACGCCAGGAGCCGGGGCGGGTCGCACGCCAGGACCACTTGGTCCGGGTGCTCGATGACCGTGTCGTGGTGGTGCCAGGTCATCCCGGCCCCCGTGGACCAGTCGGAGTCGATCGCCGTTCCCTGCCACCAGCGGGCGGTGAAGGCCGGCTCGGTCAGCGCCCGCCATAGGCGTTCGGGGGTGGTGCGGATGTAGGCGACGTAGCGGAACTCCGTCGGCTCCGGCGTGGTCACGGGCTGGTCCTCCAGTGCTCGCCTGAGGTCGGACAGCAGATCGATCCGGGCCCGCTGGTAGCGGTGGATCCACCGCTCGCCGATGTCGGCGACCGGTGCCGGATTGAGGTGGTGGAGCTTGTGGCGTCCTTCCCGGTGGGTGGTGACGAGGTGGGCCTGCTCGAGGATGCCAAGGTGCTTCGACACCGACTGTCGGGACATGTGGGCACCGGCGCACAGCTCGAGCAGGGTCTGCCCGTCCCGCTCGTGCAGCGAGTCGAGCAGGCCGCGCCGGGTCGGATCGGCGAGCGCCCGGAACACGGCGTCCATCGGGGCCGGGTCGGTCCCGCCGACGGCCGGCGCGGCGTCAACCCCAGTCACTGATGGCCGCGTCCCCCGGGAACGCCACACTGGGAGCCCCCTCGAGCGTGGCCTTGAGGCCGAGCAGGAAATACGCCCATTTGGTGCTGCAGTGATGGAGGAACGGGACGGGTTCGCGCCAGCCGGCATTGGTGAACACGAGGACCGTCTCCGAGTCCTCGGCGGAGACCTCGAAGGTGAACGTGGTGTCGACCCACTCGTCGGGGCCCGCGGTGCAGCGCCAGACCACCCGCTTGCCCGGCACCAGTTCGATCACCTCCATGACTGCGGCCGGCTCCGGGCCGCCGAAATGGAACCCGAGCGACCCACCCGGGGAGTCGTCGCCGCGCACGTCGGTGGTCCACCAGCTGCGGAGCCCGTCCGCCGTGGCGACCGCGGCGAAGACGTCCGCGGGTGCGGCGGTCGTGCCGAGGCGGTGCCTGATGTCGTGCATGTCGTTCCCCCCTGCGGTGGTCGATGCCAGCTCGAGGAGAATAGGCAACCAAACGGTTACCTGTCAATCGGGACGGAGCCGGTGCGCGTCACTGGCGTCAGAGCAGGCCGTGTCCCCAGGACCGGCCCGGTCCCGGCCCGGGCGGACAGGCGAAGAGGCCGCTCCCGGTGTGTGACAGGTAGGTGGTCAGCTCGTCCTGGTCGGCGAGGCGCCGCTGGATCGGCACGAACTGGGCCCGCGGGTCCTTCTGGAAGCAGACGAAGAACAGGCCGGCGTCGAGCTCACCGGTGGTCGGGTCCATCCCGTCGACGAAGCTGTAGCCACGCCGGAGGATGGCCGCTCCGTGATTGGTGGCCGGGGCCGCCACCCGGACGTGGGACCCCTCGGGGATTCGTGGCGTGCCGAAGTCGTCGACGGCGGACAGGTCGAGCGGGTCGCGCTCGTGGGCCGAGCCCAGCGGGGCGCCGGTCGCCTTCACCCGCCCGATGGTCCGCTCCTGGTCGCCCAACGTGCTGCGGTCCCAGGCCTCGAGGTGGACGCGGACGCGGCGGGCCACGAGGTAGGAGCCGTTCCGCATCCAGGCCTGGTCGCCCGACCCGTCCACCCACACGAAGGTGTCCATGGCCCGTGCGTCGGTGGGGTCCAGGTTCGCCGTGCCGTCCTTGAACCCGAGGAGGTTGCGCGGCGTGGTCGTCGAGGCTCCGTCCGAGGCCGTCCGGCCGAAGGCGACCTGCATGTAGCGCAGGGTCACGGCGCCGAGCCCGAGCCGGGTGAGGTTGTGGACGGCGTGGAACGCCACCTGGGCGTCGTCCGCACAGGCCTGCACGCACAGGTCGCCGCCGGTGCGTGCCGGGTCGAGGGCGTCCCCCGGGAACGCCGGGAGGTCGGCGAGCGCCGCGGGCCGCCGCGACGACAGTCCGAACCGGGCGTCGAAGAGCGTCGGTCCGTAGCCCAGGGTGAGTGTGAGTCGGCCGGCCGGCAGGTCGAGGGCCTCGCCCGTGTCAGCCGGTGGCGCGAACTGCCCGGATGGGCCGGCGACCGACAGTCCGGCCGTCATTCGCTCGGCGGCCGACGACCACGTCGCCAGGAGTGCGGCCAGCCCCTGCCGGTCGACGCCGCTGACGTCGTAGGCGGCAAACACCATGCGGGCCTGCTCCGGGGTGGTGATTCCCCCCTGGTGGACGCCGTGGAACGGCTCGGTGGTGCCCGTGCCGGCGGTGGCCGCCGCGGCGGCCGTGCCCGTGGCGGCGGCCGCCACGACCGCACCGGCGGCCAGCCCGGAGCCGGCCAGCAGCTGACGCCTCGACAGGGCCCTCTCGTGGCGGGGGGTCACGACGGAGCCCCCGCCGTCCCGTAGGGCGCGAGCCGGGCGTCGAGGCGGGCCAGGGTGGAGGCGGTGACGTCGAGCTGGCGGGACAGGGCGAGCCTGGCGGTGGGGGACACCGAGGTGTCGGGGGTCGTGCGCGGTGGGCCCAGGGACGCCACCTGGGCCTGGAGCCCGGCGAAGTCGGCGGTGGCCGTGACGGTCAGCCCCGGGGCCACCAGCCGGCCCAACGGCGCGAGGTCACCCATCGCCTGATCCGCGGCGTTGACGGTGGCGGCCACGTCGACCAGTCCGAGGTGGGAGGTGTGCTCCTGACTGGACGGAAGGGCGTCGTCGACCACCCAGTCGAGCTGGTCGACGGCCACCGACCCGACGGCCTCGGGGCCGAGCCGCAGGTGGGACAGCAGGTACTGGGCCACCGGCGCCTGCGCGCCTAGCGCGGACGCGTCGGTGGCGGCCGATCCGCCGGTCCACAGGTCCCGCTCCACGGCGTGCAGTCCGCCGAACGTCTCGCCGGGGGCCACGTCGGTGTCCAGCTCGTCGAGCGTCGAGGCGTTGACCGAGTTACCCCGCTCCAGGTCCCGGAAGGCGTCGTAGTCGGCCTGCGCGTCGAGCTCGTCAGCGCGGGCCGTCATCACGTCCCCACGATCCACGTCGGCCTGCAGGGCGGTCACCGCCGATACGAATGCCGCGGTGGCGTCCTGCACCTGGACGGCGAACGCCCGCGTGACCGCCTCGGCGGCGAGGGTCGTGGGCTGGCCCGGCTGTCCGACCGCCGAGCCGTAGTGGGAGGTGACGCCGGCCTCCGGCCCCGCCTTCGGCCGCATGGTGGTCGTCGTCGCGGTGGCCGAGGTGCCGCAGGCGCCCGTCACGAGGGCCACCAGGACGACCACCGCCGGTGCGGCGAGGCGGGCGAGGGAGGTGGTGGCTGCTCGGTTCATGGAGTCGTCGTCGGCGCCCGGTACCCGGGGCGGTGACCAGGGTAGATGAGGACCGGCGGCGAGGGACGGCGGCCGGGCCGGTGACTCCGTGGCCCCGGTGCCGCGCACCTGCCCGGGTAGACTGCTGCCATGTCGCCGAGCACTCCCTCTGGTCCGCCGCGCCCGCGTAGCTCCGGTGGCGGGCAGCGGCCCTCCTCCGGACGGCCGTCCGGAGGAGCGTCCGGCCGACCACCGGCCAAGGGTGGTGCCGGCAAGGGCGGCACCGGTCGCGGCGGGTCGGCGCGGGGGAGCGGGACCGGTCGCCCGTCCGGCACGCCCGCGGGCGGTGGCTCGGGACGTCCGGCGGGCCGTGACGGCGCCGCGCGCGGGTCGTCGTCCCGCACCGATCGCCCCGATCGGGCCGGCGGAGGCGGGGCCGGGCGCACCTCCGCCAGGCCTTCCGGCCGTCCACCGGCGCGTCGTGGCGCCGACGACGGAGGGTCTTACGGTGACCGCCCCGACGGCCGTCCGAACCGTGGTCAGGTGAGCCGCAAGGGGTGGGGCAGCGTCGCCCGCCGGGGGGCCAGCACCGTGCGCGACGGGGTCGAGCACGGTCCCGACGACGACACGCCCGAGGGGCGGCGCCGCAAGCGCACCCGGACCGACGAGTTCGTGCCCGAGGAGTTCATCCGGGTCGACGACCGGTCCGGGGTGTCCGTCGAGCGGTCCCGCCCGCCGGCCCACCGGATGGTGCGTGAGCCCGAGGAGCTGCCGGCGGACGTCGCCCAGGAGCTCGCCACCGCCGCCGGCCCCGACTGGAACTTCCTACGGGACCGGGTGAGCGAACGGATGGCGGCCGGCATCGGCGCCTACCAGCGCGAGCGCTACCGTGACGCCGCCCGCATCCTGCGCACGGTGGTCGAGGCCGTCCCCAACGCGCCGTCGCCGCGTGAGCTGCTCGGCCTCAGCCAGTACCACCAGGGCAACTGGAAGGCCGCCCTGCCCAACCTCGAGATGTTCACCACCCTGACGGGCTCGGTGGACCAGCACCCGGTGCGTATGGACTGCCACCGCGCGCTCGGCCGTCCCAAGCGGGTGGAGGCCCTGTTCGAGGAGCTCCGCAAGGGCTCACCCGACCCCGAGGTCCTCTCGGAGGGCCGTCTCGTGCTGGCCGGCACCCGGGCCGACCTCGGCGACCTCGACGGCGCCGTCCGGCTCCTGGTCGACGCCGGGGCCGGACGGCTGGTGAAGAACCCCGCCGAGCGGCACCTGCGCCAGTGGTACGTGCTCGGCGACCTGATGGAGCGCTCGGGCGACCTCGCCAAGGCCCGCGAGCTCTTCCTGCGGGTGCGGGCGGCCGACCCCGACGCCTACGACGTGGCGGCCCGACTCGAGGCCCTCGGGCCACCCCCACGTCCCCGGCGGACGCCGAACAGGTCCCACGGCGACCGGTAGGCTCTGCCGCCATGAACCTCGAACAGCTGCTGGGTGACGAGGCAGACTCCCTGCTCAACCACCGTGCGACCGCCTTCCCGTCCGAACACCTCACCCTGCCGGGGCCCGACGTCATCGACGACGTCTTCGGGGACTCCGACCGCTCGGCGACGGTGCTCCGCAGCCTCGGCACCCTCTACAACACGGGCCGGCTCGCCGGCTCGGGCTACGTGTCGATCCTCCCGGTCGACCAGGGGATCGAGCACTCGGCCGCCGCCAGCTTCGCCAAGTTCCCGGCCTACTTCGACCCGGCGCGTCTCTGCGATTTGGCCATCGCCGCGGACTGCAACGCCATCGCCACGACGCTGGGCGGCCTCGGGATCGTGGCCCGTCGCTACGTCCACCGGATCCCGTTCATCGTCAAGCTGAACCACAACGACTTCCTCAACTACCCGAACACCTACGACCAGATCATGTTCTCCGAGGTCCGCCAGGCGGCCGACCTGGGTGCGGTGGGCGTGGGAGCCACCATCTACTTCGGGTCCGAGGGTGCCGACCGCCAGATCGTCGAGGTCTCCCGGGCCTTCGCCGAGGCCCATCGGCTGGGCATGTTCACCGTCCTGTGGTGCTACCTCCGGAACCCGGCCTTCAAGCAGGGCGACACCGACTACCACGTCTCGGCCGACCTCACCGGCCAGGCCAACCACCTGGGCGTCACCATCGAGGCCGACATCATCAAGCAGAAGCAGCCGGAGAACAACGGCGGCTACAACGCCCTCAAATTCGGCAAGACCGACCCCCTCGTCTACAGCGAGCTGACCACCGACCACCCGATCGACCTGACCCGTTGGCAGGTCGTCAACTGCTACGCCGGCCGGATCCCGCTGATCAACTCGGGAGGCGAGTCCAAGGGCGCCGACGACCTGGCCCAGGCCGTCCGCACCGCCGTGGTGAACAAGCGGGCCGGGGGCGCCGGGCTGATCGTGGGCCGCAAGGCCTTCCAGCGCCCGACCGACGAGGGTGCGGCGCTCATCCACGCCATCCAGGACGTCTACCTCGACGCCCAGGTGACGGTGGCCTGACCCGCTGGTCCGTCCTGGCCGCGCGCCGAGCGGCGGTAGTGTCTCTGCGGACCCGTCGCGTTCCCGTGGCGCGTCCGCGTGCCCCGAGTCCGGTGGAGGGTCCGGGAGACGGCAAGGGCGCCGGTCCGACCGGCGCGCAGACGCGGTAGAGCACTACGAAGGGGAGCAAGGTGTCCGACACCACCACCGATCCGACGCACCACCAGCTGATCGACCGGGTGGTCATCCGCTTCGCGGGTGACTCGGGTGACGGGATGCAGCTGGCGGGGGACCGCTTCACCACCTCGTCCGCCCTCCTGGGCAACGACCTGGCGACGTTCCCCGACTTCCCGGCCGAGATCCGGGCCCCGGCCGGGACGCTGGCCGGGGTGTCCGCGTTCCAGGTCCACATCTCGGACCACGACATCTCGACCCCGGGCGACTCGCCGAACGTCCTCGTGGCCATGAACCCGGCCGCCCTGCGGGCCAACGTCGCCGCCCTGCCGCAGGGTGCCACCATCATCGTGAACTCGGACGCGTTCGACGAGCGCAACCTGGCCAAGGCCGGCTACGGGACCGACCCGCTGGCCGACGGGTCGCTGTCGGCCTTCACCGTGTACGAGGTCCCCATGACCTCCATCACCACCGAGTCGTCGAAGGAGATCGGGGTCAAGCCCCGGGACGCCGAGCGCTCGAAGAACTTCTTCGCCCTCGGGCTCATCAGCTGGCTCTACACCAGGCCCGTCGAACCCACGCTCGCCTGGATCGCCGAGAAGTACGCGACCAAGGAGCTCATCCGGGAGGCGAACCAGCGGGCCTTCAAGGCGGGCTACCACTTCGGGGAGACGGCGGAACTCTTCGAGTCCTCCTACGAGGTCAAGCCGGCCGTCCTCGCCCCGGGCGAGTACGCCAACATCACCGGCAACACGGCCGCCGCCTGGGGCCTCGTCGCCGCCTCGCTCCGCAGCGGGCTGCCGCTGTTCCTCGGCACGTACCCGATCACGCCGGCCTCGGACATCCTGCACGAGCTGTCCAAGCACAAGCAGTTCGGCGTCCGCACGTTCCAGGCCGAGGACGAGATCTCGGGCATCGGCGCCGCCCTCGGCGCCGCCTTCGGCGGGGCCCTCGGGGTCACGACCACGTCCGGCCCGGGCATCGACCTCAAGTCGGAGATGATGGGGCTCGCCATCAGCCTCGAGCTGCCGCTCCTGATCATCGACATCCAGCGCGGCGGACCGTCGACGGGATTGCCCACCAAGACCGAGCAGGCGGACCTCCTGCACGCCATGTACGGCCGCCACGGCGAGGCCCCGATGCCGATCATCGCCGCCAAGACGCCGTCCCACTGCTTCGACGCCACCCTCGAGGCGGTCCGGATCGCCGTCAAGTACCGGACGC
>CAZULR010000104.1:5378-8043 GCA_964621235.1 uncultured Acidimicrobiaceae bacterium | reverse complement strand
GCGCCGGCGGGGTGACTCGGCTCAGTCGGGTGTCACCTGGAGCCCTCGTCGCAGTGCCGTCAGCAGCTCGTCGTGTGCCCGCCTCGACACCGCGGCGGTGGGGATGAGCGTCGATCCGTGGAATGTGCCGGGGTAGGAGTGGAGCTCGACCGTGACGCCCGCCTCCAGCAGCCGTAGCGCGTAGGTGATTCCCTCGTCACGCAACGGGTCGAACTCCATCGTCGTGACGTAGGCCGGCGGCAGGCCGGTGAGGTCGGTCGCTATGGCGGGCGACGCGTAGGGGGACACCGACCCGACGTCCGGGCCCAGGTAGTACTCCCAGCTGAGCTGGGCGTTCGGTCGGTGCCACAGGGGTGTGTCGACGAACGTCCGCATACTCACCGTGTCGAGGCGGTGGTCGAGTTCCGGAATCCCGAGGAACTGGAAGCAGAGCTCGGGCCCACCACGGTCCCTCGCCAGGAGCGCCACGGCCGCGGCCAGCCCACCCCCGGCGCTCTGCCCACCCACCGCGAGGCGTTCGGGATCGACGTGCAGCAGCTCGGTGTTGTCGGCCGTCCAACGCAATGCCTCGAAGCAGTCCTCGACGCCGGCCGGAAACGGATGCTCGGGTGCCAGGCGGTACTCGGGTGTCACCACCACCACACCGAGCTCCCGTGCCACCTGCGTGGCGAACGCGTGCTCCATCTCGATCGATCCCACGACGAAGCCACCGCCATGGATGTCGAGCAGCGCCGGGCGCGTCGCGCCGCCGGTGTCGGCGGGGGCGTACACGCGGACAGGCACGCCACCGTCGGCCGTGGCGACCTCGTGGTCGCTGACGGCCACGCCCGTCGTGTCGACGCTCTCGTTCAGCGGGGTGAGCAGGTCGGCGATCCCCGACCGTGCCGCGGTGACGTCACGGAAGTCTCCCGAGGGGAGCAGGTCGACGAAGGGCGCGAGTTCGGGATCGAAGGCGTAGGACATCCCGAGATGTTCGCGCAGGTCCGCCCCGGCCGCGTCGACCCGCCCCGGCCCGGGTGGGGGAGACAGGAGCGCTGCCCGCCGGTCTCAGGCCGTCGGGAACGTTCCCTGCTGCCAACCGATGGACGTGGTCGACACGGCGCCCGGGTTGGGGGTGGGCTCGATGGGCTGGGCGGCGCACGCACCCCCACCGGTCTGGGCCCCGTACCAGGTGCCGGTCTGGGAGGACCGCCAGGCGAACCAGCACGTTCCACCCGAGGCCCGGGCGGCGAGCGTGATGCTGCCCGAGCCGTCGGACGTGGAGGCCACGCTGACGGTGCCCGGCCCGCTCGACGGGCCGTCGACGAACGTCACGGACGGCTCGGCCGCCTGGAGTGCCGACGCGTCAAGGCCCACGTAGCTTCCGGAGGCCGCGGTGAGGGTGGCGGCGGTGGTGAGCGCGGTGGCCAGGGACTGCTGCGCCTGGGCGTCGTCGGCCGCGGACACCGGTTGGCGGACCGACGATCCGGACGAGGTGCCCGAGCCGAAGGTGGACTTCAGGCCCACAAGGACGAGCAGGGCCACGATGACGAGTCCGGCCAGCGTGACGACCATCGAGAGCCCGGCGTCATCACGCCGGCGACGTGCGGAGCGTGGCCCGGCCGGTGTCATGGTCCGCCTCCTCGGGTGTCGAGACTGCACGGTAGTCCACGGGTGTTCGTGAGATGCCCACGTGGAGTAGTAATGATAACGCATAGAGTGGTCACGCGTCACCCCGGCATCCGGGTGGTCGCCCACCGGCCACCGCTACTGTGCGGGCATGGCCACGGCTGAGGGAACTCGGAGACTGGCCGGGGTGGGCCTGCTCCTGGCGGCCCCGATGGACCGGGACCCGGCCGCCGATGCGCTGGCCGGGGCCCTGGGGGCGGTGGAGGCCGCGGTGGCGTCCGGATGCAGCTCGGTGTGGGTCGGTGAGCCGTCGGCCGAACCGCCCGAGCGGGTCGCCTACGAGGCGTACTCCCTACTCGGCGCCCTGGCGGCTCGGACGGACGGGATCCACCTCGGGGTGTCCGCGGACGGCGAGCAGCGGCGCGCCCCGTCAATGCTCGCCAAGATCGTCACCGGGGTCGACGTGGTCTCCCATGGTCGGGCGGTCCTCGGTCTCGACGGTGATGCGTCACGGGACGGCGACCCCGATCGGCTGGCCGAGGCGCTCGAGGTGGCGCGGGCGGTGCTCGAGGACGAACACCCGACCTTCGAGGGCCGGATCTACCACGTGCACGATGCGGTCAACCGCCCGGCGCCGGTGCAGGTCGGCGGCGTGCCGCTCGTGGTGTTCGTGCACGGCCGGGGCCCCGGCCGGGGCGGTCTGCTCGACGTGTGCGCCCGCGCCGCGGACGCGGTCGTGGTCCACGGCGGCCCCGACGGGGTGCGTGACGCCCTCACGAGGCTGGGTGGGGCCACTCCGGCGCGTCACCGTGCCGGTGCGCGCCCGCTGGTCCTGGGCCGGGTGCCCGCGGGCCCGAAAGTGGCCGAGGCGCTGGACGCCGTCCGGTCCGCCGGGGCCGACGGCTGCCTCGTGGAGTTGCCGGCACCGTGGGGCGTCCCCGCGTCGGTGGCGGGCGACCTGGACTGGTGACGCCGGGAGCGGTCGACCGTCGCCGGTCCGTCAGGCCTCGTCGCTCGACTGCATCACGATCTTGTCCGGGTGCACCACGTAGGTGAC
>CAZULR010000104.1:0-5278 GCA_964621235.1 uncultured Acidimicrobiaceae bacterium | reverse complement strand
ATCGGCGCACACGTACGGGCGGGCAAGGGGCTGGTCCCGGCCCTGCAGCACGGCGCGGATATCGGGGCCGATGCCGTGCAGATCTTCACGCAGAGCCCACGCATGTGGAAGCCGTCGCAGTACAGCGACGAGGTGCTGGCCGCCTATCGGGCCGCCCAGCTCGAGCACCCGTCGGTGTCCTCGACGTTCTGTCACGCCACCTACCTGATCAACCTGGCGTCGCCTGAGCCCGAGCTGGCAGCCAAGTCACGCGCCTGCCTCACGGCCAACCTGGCGACCGCCGAGGGCATGGGGGCCGACGGCCTGGTGCTCCACATCGGCAGCCACCGGGGCAGTGGGTTCGAGACGGCACTCCCCGCGGTGGCCGAGGCCCTCGTGGCCTCGCTCGACGAGGTCGACGCCGACCCCTCGGGCTGCCCGATCCTGCTCGAGAATGCCGCGGGCGCCGGCGACACCGTGGGCCGTTCCTTCGAGGAGCTCGCCGAGGTCATCGACGCGGCGGCCGGCGACGAGCGGCTGGGCGTGTGTCTCGACACCCAGCACCTGTGGGCGTCGGGCATCCCGTTCGGCACGGTCGAGGAGGCCGACGACCTGATCGACCTGATCGACGCCACCGTCGGGATCCAGCGGTTGCGGTGCCTGCACCTGAACGACTCCAAGGTTGACTTCGGCGCCAACCGCGACCGCCACGAAAACATCGGCGACGGAACCATCGGGGCCGACGGGCTCGCCGCGTTGCTCGGCCACCCGACCCTCCAGGGGCTACCGGCCATCCTCGAGGTCCCCGGTGAGGGCGACGGCCCGAGGACCGAGGACGTGGTGGCGGCGCGCCGGGTGCTCGAGGCGGGACTGGCCCTGCGCGCCTGAGGGGAGCCGCCCGATCACGACTCTTGTAATGAGAACCATTCCCATATAGGCTGGCTCCGTGCCTCCAGTCCTGACGTCCTCCAGCCACCGACGGGCGCGCCGGCCGGAGGGAGCCACGGGACTCCTGGTGGTCGTGGCCCTGGTGCTGTGTGGCTGCGCCACCAGCCTGCCGCCGGCGGGGGAGGGCTCGGTGGTCTACTCGAGCCGGGTGGTGCGGGTGGTGGCGGCCGAGGACGTCTGGGGCAGCATCGTCGCCCAGATCGGCGGTGCGCACGCCCACGTGGTGAGCATCATCGCCAATCCCGAGACCGACCCGCATGCCTACGAGCCGACGGCCGCCGACGCGAGGACCCTGGCCGACGCCCAGGTGGCCGTGCTGAACGGCGCCGGCTACGACCCGTGGATGCAACAGCTGCTGGCCGCCGACGGCGGGCACCGTACCGTGCTCGACGTCGGGGGCCTGGTGGGCGTGGCCCCGGGGGGCAACCCGCACCTCTGGTACGACCCGGAATTCGTCGACCGTTACATCGGGTCGGTGACGACCGACCTGCAGCGGGTCGACCCGACCGACCGGGCCTACTTCGCCGAGCGGCGGACGGCCTACGAGCACGTCGGCCTGGCCCGATACCACGCGGCCATCGCCCGGATCCGGGCGTCCTTCGCCGGCACCCGGGTCGGAGCCTCGGAGTCGGTCGTCGTGTACTTGTGCCGGGCCCTCGGGCTCGACCTCGTGACACCCCCCTCGTTCCTGCGGGCGATCAGCGAGGGGACCGACGTGTCGGCCGCCGACACCGCCACCATCGATCGCCAGATCTCCACGCGGTACATCGCCGTGTACCTCGAGAACACCCAGAACCTCACCCCCGATGTGCAGGCCCAGGTGACGGCGGCGCGTGCGGCCCGGATCCCGCTCGTCCCCGTCACCGAGACCCTGCAGCCTGCGGGCGCCACGTTCCAGGCCTGGCAGACCGCCCAGATGGAGGCGCTCGACACTGCACTGGAGCGCGCCCGTGACTGACACCACCCCCGCCACCCCCGCCACTCCGTCCGACGCCGGGGCCGCCGTACGCTTCGAAGACGCCACGGCCCGTGTCGGGGGCCGTGACATCTGGTCCCACGTCGACCTGTCGATCGGCACGGGCACGTTCGTGGCCGTCCTCGGGCCCAACGGGAGCGGCAAGTCGACGCTGATCAAGGCGATCCTCGGGGTGCTGCCGCTGGCCTTGGGACACGTCGAGGTGCTGGGACGTCCGCCGGGCGAGTCCGGCGCCGACATCGGCTACCTGCCGCAGCGCCGGAGCTTCGACCCCAGCATGCGGGTGCGCGGCATCGACGTGGTCCGGCTCGGCTTCGACGGCGACCACTGGGGGGTCCCGCTGCCGTGGGGCGCGGCCCGTCGGGCCCGCAACGCACGGGTCGACGAGGTCATCGACCTGGTAGGCGCGGGCGCGTACGCCCACCGGCCGATCGGCGAGGTCTCGGGAGGGGAGCAGCAACGGCTCCTGATCGCCCAGTCGCTGGTCCGCAACCCGCAGCTGCTCCTGCTCGACGAGCCCCTCGACAGCCTCGACCTTCCCAACCAGGGCGCCGTGGCCACCCTCATCGCCGACATCTCCGGTCGGTTCGGCATCACCGTGGTGATCGTCGCCCACGACGTCAACCCGATCGCCTCGGCGCTTGACGGGGTGGTCTACGTCGCCCGGGGCCGGGCGGTCAGCGGCAGCCCCGACGAGGTCATCACCACCGAGACGCTTTCGGCCCTGTACGGGACGCCCATCGAGGTCCTGACCACCAGCGACGGTCGCCGCGTGGTCGTGGGCCAGCCGGACGCCTCGTCCCATCACGTCGGGGCCCACGGCCATCGGCACGACCACCGGTGAGCACCCCGGTGCACCTCGTCGCCCTGGCCGGACCAGGGGCCAACCCCGTCGACGACGTCCGTCAGATGCTGGCCCTGCACTTCATGGTCAACGCCTTCCGGGCCGGCGCGGTGGTGGCCGTGCTGGGCGCGGTCATCGGCTGGTTCATGGTGCTGCGCCGCCAGAGCTTCGTGGGTCACACCTTGGCGGTCGTGTCCTTCCCCGGGGCGGCGGCCGCCCTCTGGCTCGGAGTGAGCGTGACCGCCGGCTACTTCGCCGGAAGCATCGTCGCGGCACTCGTGATCGCCCTGGTGCCACGATCGCCGGCCGGACGCGCCGGGAGCCAGGAGTCCGCCGTCATCGGCACGGTGCAGGCGTTCGCCCTGGCCACGGGAGCCCTGTTCGTCAGTCTCTACGGCGGCTTCCTCGACAGCGTGACGGGACTGCTGTTCGGCTCGTTCCTCGGCGTGTCCGACAGTCAGGTCGCCACCCTGGCGGTGGTGGCCGTCGTGGTGCTCGTCGCCATGGCGCTGCTCGGCCGGCCGCTCTTCTTCGCCACCGTCGACCGGAACGTCGCCGTCGCCCGTGGCGTCCCCGAGCGGGCGCTGTCGGTGGTGTTCCTGCTGGTGCTCGGCTGCACGGCGGCCGAGGTGAGCCAGATCACCGGTGCGCTGCTGGTGTTCGCCCTCCTGGTCATGCCGGCCGCCGCCGCCCAGCAGCTCACCGCGCGCCCGGTGCTCGGCGTGTGCCTGTCGGTGGCCCTCGGACTCGCCGTGGTGTGGCTGGCCCTCGCCGTGGCGTTCTACTCGACCTGGCCGGTCGGATTCTTCGTGTCCACCTTCGGGTTCGCCGCCTACCTGGCGGCCGGCGCCGTGCGCCTGGTCCGTGCCCGGACCCGTCGGGCCACCGTGCCCGCGGCGGGGCGCACCCTCGTGGCTGCGCCCGGGATGGCGGGCGCGTGACCACGGCGGTCTTCTTCGTATTCGCCCACCCCTTCCTGACCTCGGCGTTCGGGGCGGGCACTGCCATCGCCGTCGCGTCAGGACTCGTCGGCTACGTGGTCGTCCTGCGCGGCCAGGTGTTCGCCGGCGACGCCCTCTCCCACGTGGCCTTCACCGGGGCGCTCGCGGCGCTGGCATTCGGGGTCGACCTGCGGCTCGGCCTCTACGGAGGGTGCGTGGCCTTCGCCCTGCTGCTGGCGGTACTCGGTCGGAGGTCGGAGGTGGACGACACCGTCGTGGGGTCGGTGTTCGCCTGGGTGCTGGGCCTCGGGGCGCTGTTCCTCAGCCTGTTCACGACGTCGTCCACCGGCATCGGCGGCTCCGGCGGCACGACCGGGGTCAGCGTCCTGTTCGGATCGATCCTGGGACTGTCGGGCTCCCAGGCCCGGGCGGACGCGCTGGTGTCGGCTGCCGTGGCCGTGACCCTGGTGGCCATGGCCCGCCCGTTGATGTTCATCTCCCTGGATCCCGCCGTCGCGCGTTCCCGTGGGGTGCCGGTCCGTGCACTGTCGGGCGCGTTCCTCGTCCTGCTGGGCGTGACCGCGGGCGTGGCCACCCAGGCCGTCGGCGCCCTCCTGCTGCTGGGCTTACTGGCCGCACCGGCCGGGGCCGCCCAACGCATGACGGCACGGCCCTTCAGGGCGCTGTGGCTGTCGGCCGGCATCGCCGTGGGGTCGATGTGGGCAGGCCTGACCGTGGCCTACCTGGTGCCGACCGTGCCCCCGAGCTTCGGCATCCTCGGGGTCGCCACCGCCGTCTACCTGGCGACCTTCGCCTGGTCGCCGCTCCGGCGACGGCACGGGACAGCGGGGGCGGCCGGGGAGGCATCCGCCGGAGGGGCCGCACCGTCCGTCGGGCCCCTGGTCACGCCGTAGTGTGTCCGTCGTGATCGCCGCCGACTCCGTCCACGAGCAGGCCGCCCTGCGGCTCGGGGGTCAGGACCAGCGCTACACGCCGGTCCGCCGGGCGCTGGTGACCACGCTGGCCGACGCCGGACGGCCCCTGTCGATCCCCGAGATCCTGGCGGCCAACGAGTCGCTGCCGCAGTCGAGTGCCTACCGCAACGTGACGGCGCTCATCGAGGCCGGTGTGGTGCGGCGGGTGACGGGCGTGGACGACCACGGCCGGTTCGAGCTGGCCGAGGAACTGGCGGGGCACCATCACCACCTGGCCTGTTCCGTGTGCGGCAAGGTGGAGGACGTGGCGCCGTCGCCCCGCCTCGAGCGGGCCATGGACGAGGCCGCCCGGGTGGTGGCCGAGGAGCAGGGCTACAAGGTGACCGGTCACCAGTTCGACCTGGTGGGGATCTGCCCGGCATGCCGGGAGGCGGTCCGTGCCCCTACGATGCCGTCCGCCCGAGCGGCACGGTCGTGACCGCCGCACCCGGGCCCCGCCACTGCTCCGGACACCGAAACCCTTCTCGATCCCGCACGCGCCCCACCGGCGCCCCCAGCACAAGGAGAGCAGTATGAGCCAGGACACCCGCACCGAGACGGACAGCATGGGGGCCATCGACGTCCCCGCCGACCGCTACTGGGGGGCCCAGACGGC
>CAZULR010000103.1:0-8066 GCA_964621235.1 uncultured Acidimicrobiaceae bacterium | reverse complement strand
TTCTACGAGGACCGGTACGTCAAGCGGGACGGTGAGTGGAAGATCCTCCACACGGGCTACAAGCGCTCCTTCGAGGAGCTGATCCCGCGGGCCTCGATCGCCGGCATCAAGCTGACCGCCGAGTGGTGGGCCACCGACGGAAGGTCGAACCTCGGCGCGTGAGATTCGCGACGGGCGGGGCCGGGAGCGGCACGCCGGTCGTGGAGGGCGCTACGAGAGGGTGGCGCCGTCCACCCGGATGTCCGCCCCGTTCATGTGCGACGCCTCGTCCGAGGCCACGTAGGCGATCGTCGCCGCGATCCCTTCGGGTGTGCCGAATGCCCCGAGCGGCATCACCCGGTTGATCAACTTGGGGTTCGCCCCCTCGGGCACCGCGAACGACGCGGTGATGGGCGTGTCGATGGCGCCGGGACTGACGCTGTTGCAGCGCACGCCGGCCTTGGCGTACTCGACGGCCAGCTCACGCGTCATGGCCAGCACGCCGCCCTTCGAGGCCGAGTAGGCCAGCGCCCAGGGCTGTCCGGCGTGGGCCGCGGTGGAGGCGATGTTGACGATGTTCCCCCGGCTCGCCAGCAGATGCGGCAGCGCCTCCCGGCACATCAGGAAGGTGCCGGTCAGGTTGATCGTGATGAGGCGGTTCCACTCGTCGAGGGTGAGTTCGTGGGAGTGCCCGAAGGACAGGACCCCGGCCACGTTGACGACGACGTCGAGGGAGCCGAGGGTGTCCACGGCGTCCGACACGATGACCCGGACCCCGGCCTCGGTGGACACGTCCCCCGGCCGGCCCACGATCGAGCCGGACAGTCCATCCGCCTCGGCCGCCACCGCGGCCAGGGCCTCCACATTGACGTCGACGGCGACGACCGCCGCCCCCTCGTCGGCGAGCCGGAGGGCCGTCGACCGCCCGATCCCCGATGCGCCACCCGTGACGAGTACGTGCTTCCCGTTGAATCGCTCCAGAGCCATGGCGGCACTGTAGGACGGATCACCGACCCCGGGGGCGGGCGCGGGCGCCCGAAGGCACCGGCGCGGACGACCGGGGGTCCGAGCCGTGCAAGGCTGTGCGTCGCCCGTCGGCCACCCCACGGAGGTCCCCATGCCCACCGCACACGTCAACGGCGTCGACCTGGCCTACGAACTCCGGGGCACCGGTCCGCGCCTGCTCGTCCTGCTCGGGTCGGGCATGACGCTGGCCGGGGCGCGGCCACTCCTCTCCCTCGTCGGCGCCGGGTGCACGCGGCTCGCCTTCGACTACCGCGGCCTCGGGGCGAGCGCACCGGCGCCCGGCCCCTACGGCATGGACACGTGTGCCGCCGACGCGCTGGGCGTGCTCGACGCCGTCGGTTGGGACACCACGCGCGTGGTGGGCGTCAGCTTCGGGGGCATGGTGGCCCAGGAGCTCGCCGTCACCGCCCCGCAGCGGGTGGAGCGCCTCGCGCTGGTGTGCACCTCGGCGGGGGGCGGGGGTGGCTCCTCCTACCCGCTGCACGAGCTCGAGGACCTCGAACCTGACGCCCGGGCGGCGATCCGCCGGGGCCTGCTCGACGACCGGTTCGACGAGGCCTGGCTCGCCGGCCATCCGGGGGACCGGGCCCTCGTCGAGCTGATGGACCGCCACGACGACGACGACCCCACGGCCGTGGCCGGGCGACGGGCCCAGCTCGCCGCCCGGCGGGGCCATGACGTGTGGGACCGGCTCGGCGCCGTGACGTGTCCCACTCTGGTGGCGTGCGGGCGCCATGACCCGATCGCCCCGATGGCCAACAGTGAGGCCATCGCCTCGCGCATCGCCGGCGCCGAGCTGCGGGTCTACGACGGTGGCCACGCCTTCTTCGTCCAGGACGGGACCGCCCTGCCCGACATCGTCTCGTTCCTCACCGCCGCGGGCCCGTGACCGGTCGGGACGCCTCCGACGGGGGCCCGCCACCGGTGTCCGGCCGGTGCGACGCGCGCTTCGCACCGGTGCGCGAGGCCTTCGCCGCCAACTTCGCGGCCCGGGGGGAGGTCGGGGCCGCCGTGGCCGTGGTCGTCGGTGGCGAGCTGGTCGTGGACCTGGTCGGCGGCTGGGCCGACGGGGAGCGGACCCGGCGGTGGCGCCACGACACGCTCGTGGACGTGTACTCCGTCGGCAAGGCGTTCGTCGCCCTCCTCCTCCTCCAGCTCGTCGACCAGGGTCTGGTGGGGCTCGACGACCCGGTGGCGTCGGTCTGGCCCGAGTTCGCCGCGGCCGGCAAGGGCGGCGCCACGGTCCGGCACTCCCTCTGCCACCGTGCCGGCGTCCCCGCCATCCGTCGCCCGCTGCGTGACGAGGACCTGTGGGACTGGGGGACCATGGCCGATGCGCTGGCCGCCACCGAGCCCTGGTGGGAACCGGGGACGCGCCACGCCTACCACACCAACACCTACGGCCACCTGGTCGGCGAACAGGTCCGGCGCCTGACCGGGGACCTGCCGGGCACCCGGCTGGGGACCCTCGCCGAGGCGCTCGGCGCCGACGTGTGGTGCGGCCTGCCCGTAGGTGAGCACGCCCGGTGCGCCGAGGTCCTCTGGGCACTCGACGGGCCCCCGCCGGCCGTGGACGCCGACGCCGTGTCGGGCGACGAGCTGATGGTCCTGCTCGGTTACTTCAATCCGCCCGGCTACTCGTCGATGGGGGTCGCCAACACCCCCTCGTGGCGCTCCGCCCAGGTGCCCTCCACCAACACCCATGCCACCGCCACCGGAGTGGCCCGGGTCTACCGGGCCCTGCTGGAGCCGGGTCGGCTCCTCTCGCCCGGCCTGCTGGCGGAGGCCACGTCGGCCCAGTCCACGGGCTGGTGCCCGGTCCTGGGCGAGGAGGTCACCTTCGGCCTCGGGTTCAAGCCCACCACCCCCCGCCGGCCGTTCGGGCCCAATCCGGCGGCCTTCGGCCACTTCGGGACCGGCGGTGCCGTCGGGTTCGCCGACCCGGACGCCGGGGTGGCCTTCGGCTACGTCATGAACCACGTCATCCCCCGGTGGCAGAGCAGCCGCAACCGTTCCCTGGTCGACGCCCTCTACCGCTGCCTCTGACCGGGCCGGTCGTCGGTGACGCACCCGTCTGGCAGTGTGTCGTCGTGCACGGGGGGAGGACATGAGGATCATCCACACCAGTGACTGGCACCTGGGCCGGAGGTTCGAGCGCGAACCCCTCGAGGAGGACCAGCGGGCGTTCCTGACCTGGCTGGCCGACCTGGTCGCGGACCGTCGGGTCGACCTCGTGATCGTGGCCGGCGACGTCTACGACCGCTCGCAGCCGGCCGAGGACGCCGTGTCCCTCCTCGATCTCGGGCTCGACGGCCTGCGCGCCGCGGGCGCGGAGGTCGTGCTGATCCCCGGCAACCACGACAGCGCCCGTCGCCTCGGCTTCGGCGCCGTCCGTCAGTCGCTCGGTGGGGTGCACGTGTTCGCCGACGAGCGGACGCCCCCCACCCCGACCGTCCTGGAGCTGGGCGGCGACCGGGTCGCCCTCGTCGCCGTCCCCTTCCTCGACCCCCACGTCGCCCCTCCACCCCGGGCGGCGGACGACGGCGAGCCCCGGCTGGCCACCCACGAGTCGGTGCTGGCCGACGCGCTCCGGGCGGGCCGGCTCGGGCTCGCCGGTCTGGGGCCGATGCCGTCCATCGCCGTGGCCCACGCCTACGTGTCGGGAGCCGGGTTGTCGGACTCCGAGCGCACCCTGGCCATCGGCGGGGCCGACCAGGTCGACCCCGCCGTGTTCGCCGGTTTCGACTACGTGGCCCTCGGCCACCTCCACCGCCCCCAACGGATCGGCGGGTCCGATGCCATCGCCTACTCGGGGTCGCCCCTCCCCTACTCCTTCAGCGAGGACCACCCGAAGTCCGTCCGCCTCCTCGAGGTCCACGGGGGCGAGGTCGCCGACGTCGCCACGGCGGTGGTGCCGGTGGGACGCCGGGTCGTGACCCTGACCGGCACCCTGGAGGGCCTCCTGGCCGACCCCGCCCACGAGCGGTTCGTCGATCACTGGGTGGCGGCCCGGTTGACCGACGACACCGTGCAGACCCAGCCCATGGAGCGGCTCCGGGCCCGGTTCCCGCACGCCGTGAGCCTCCGCTACGACGATCCCCGCACCGGGGCCATCGTGGACTTCGGGTCGGACGGCCCCCCGGTCGAGGAGCGCTCCGACGAATCGGTTGTCCTCGAGTTCCTGGAGGAGGTGCGGGATCGGGCCCCGTCGGACTCCGAGCGCCGCCTCGTGCTCACGGCGCTGGCCGAGGCGCACCGCGGGGCCCGGGCGTGAGACCCCTCGCCCTGCGCCTCCAGGCGTTCGGCTCCTACGCCGGCGCGTTCGCCATCGACTTCGCACGCCTGGGCCGGCACGGGGTCTTCTCGATCACCGGCCCGACGGGCGCCGGCAAGTCGACCATCTTCGACGCCATCGTCTACGCCCTCTACGACGACCTGCCGGGCTTCCGGGTCAACAGCCACGTCCGGAGCCAGTACGCCGACTCCCGCACCCGCACCGAGGTCACCCTCGAGT
This sequence comes from uncultured Acidimicrobiaceae bacterium, assembly GCA_964621235.1. Classification (GTDB taxonomy): domain Bacteria; phylum Actinomycetota; class Acidimicrobiia; order Acidimicrobiales; family RAAP-2; genus Bog-756. The sequence continues at coordinate 3,547 of CAZULR010000103.1, read as the reverse complement.
TCGAGGCCGAGGGGCGTCACTGGGTCCTGACCCGCTCACCCGCCCAGACCAGGCCGAGTGCCCGCGGCGGGACCGGCCTGGTGGACGACCCGTCGAAGGTCGTCCTGGCGGAGGCCGGAGTCGAGGGTGCCGTCCTCACGAAGAAGCGCGACGTCTCCGAACGGCTCGCCGAACTGGTCGGACTGGACAAGGCCCAGTTCGAGCAGGTCGTCCTGATCCCCCAGGGCCGGTTCGAAGAGGTGCTGAAGGCCAGGACCCAGGAGCGGGCCGACCTGCTGGCCAAGCTGTTCCCGGTCGACGTCTACATCCGGACCACCGAGGCCCTCCGGCAACTGGCGGCCGACCGCCGAGACGCCTACGAGCAGCTCGCCGGAGGACGTCGGACCGCCGAGGACCGCATCCGCACAGACGTGGCGGCCTTCGTCGCCGAAGCCCGATCCACGGTACCGGCCGGTCACCGGGCCGAGCAGCCGTGGACGATGCCGGCCGGCGCGGACGCCGGGCCCACGCCGGACGGTGACGACGGTGCCCCCGTGGTCGACGTGGACCTGACACGCCTGCCCGAACTGCGCGACCGGCTGGCGACGACGCTCGCCACGGTCGCCGCGCTGCGGGACGCGGCGGCCGTGCGGCACGAGGAGGCCCGTGCCGCACGGGCCGACGTCGAGGCGACCATCCAGCGCTGGGAGCAGTGGCAGCGGGACGTCGCCGAGGTACGTACCCATCCGGCGGAGGAGGTGGCCGACGCCGACGTCGCCCTCGCCCTGGAGCGGGCCGCCACCGTGGCCACGCTGTCCACCTCCGTCAGGGCGTGGCGGGCGGCGACCGACCGGCTGGACGTGCTGGGCGCCGAGCGGCTGGACCTCCGGGCCGCGGTGGACGCCGGTTGGGTCGACGGTGCCGACCGCGCCGCCCTCGACACGGCGACCTCCGCCCACCTCCTGTCCGCCACCATCGTTGCCGAGGCCACCGCCCTGGAGTCGGCGGACCGCCGGTTCGTCGAGCTCGGCCGACGCCACGACGAGCTCGAGCGCGACGAGCGGTCCCTGGCCGGACGGGCCACCGCCCTGGTCGAGGCCGTCGCCGCACGGGAGGGCCTCGCCGAGCGGGTGACCGTCGCCGAGGCGGCGGCGGCGGGGGCGGCACGGGGGGCGGAACGGCCGGCCGCCCTGTCCCGGGTCGAACAGCTCGAGCGGGACGCCGCGGCCGTCCGGGACCGCGCCGCGGCCGTCCGGCAGCTCTCGGCCCTCGCCGACGAACGGGTCGTGGCTCGGCGTCAGCTCGCCGGTGCGGAGGAGCGGGCCGCGGCCCTGCGCACCGCCTGGCGGTCGGGGCTGGCGGGTCGGCTGGCCGCCCACCTCGAGGACGGCGCACCGTGTCCGACCTGTGGCGCGACCGAGCACCCGTCCCCCGCCGAGGCGGCGGTCGGCGCCCCCACCGACGACGAGCTCGACGCGGCCGAGGAGGAGGCCCGGGCCGCCTCCGAGGCGCAACACGGCGTCGACGTCCGGGTGGCCGAGGCGCAGGCGAGGCTCGACGCGCTCCCGGCGGTGCCCGGCACGGACGACGTCGAGGAGCGCCTGGCCGCGGCCCGGGCCGACCTGGAGGCCATCGCCGCCGCGGCCGCCGAGCACGTCGCCCGGGTGGCGGCCCTCGACGGCCTACGCGACGAGGCGGCGTCGGCCGCCGCCCACATCGACGCCGAGCGCTCGGCACTCGCCGGGCTGTCCGGCGCGCTGACCGAGCGCCGTACCCGTTGGGAGGACGACCGTGCGGCCTTCGTGGGCGAGTTCGGCGCTCTGGCGTCGACGCGTGCGGCCGCCACGGCCCGACGGGAGCTGGCAGAGGCGGTGGCGGCGCTGGCCCGCAACCTCGAGGCCACAGCGGCTGCCGGGGCGGCCGCCGCCGAGCACCACGCCGCCCTGGTGCCGACGCTCGAGGCGTTCGGCATCGACGACCCCGTCGGCCTCGGGCGGTGGGCGATGCCCGAGGACGCCGTCCGGTCCGCCCGGGCCGGCCTCGACGAGCGGGCCGAACGGCGGCGCCAGGTCGCGGCACGGATCGACGCCTACGTGACGGGGGGCGGGCCCGAAGAGGCGCCACAGGTGGCACCCTCGCTGCTGGCCGAACAGCAGGCGGCGGCGGTGCACACCGACCTCGTCGGCCGCGTCGCCTCCATGACCGGCCGCCTGGCCGCGGTGGACGGGGCCGTCACGGAACTGGCGGACGGCGCCGCCGCGGTGGCGGACGCCCTGCGGTCCAAGGAGGAGGCCGACACCCTCGCCGGCCTGTGTGCGGGGCTCGGCAGCGGCCCCGACGCGACTCGCCTCTCCCTCAAGAACTGGGTCCTCGCCTACTACCTCCGCCAGGTCCTGGCCCACGCCAACCGACGGCTCGACACGATGACGAACGGCCGCTACGCCCTCGCCCTGAGCGAGGAGCACACCGACGGCCGGCGGCCCTGGGGCCTCGACATTTCGGTGCGGGACGCCGAGACCGGCCAGTCCCGGCCCGCCACCACGCTCTCGGGGGGCGAGACGTTCATGGCCGCCCTATCCCTGGCCCTCGGGCTGGCCGATGTCGTATCGGCCGGGTCCAACTACTCGATCGGCGCGCTCTTCGTGGACGAGGGGTTCGGCTCGCTCGACGGCGACTCCCTCGACACCGTCGTCGACGTGCTCCGGTCGCTGCAGGACGGCGGCCGGATGGTGGGCGTCATCAGCCACGTCCAGGAGCTGAAGGACGCCCTGCCCAACGGCATCACCATCGCCTCCACGAACCACGGGTCGATGGCCGAGATCCACTACCCCGACGCATGAGGCCGGGTGGGTCCCGCAGGCCGCTGACCGCCCGGGCCGCGCTGGCCGTCGGGCTCGCCGCGCTGGCACTGGTGGCGGCCTGCGGCGCGGCCGGGCCCGTGTCGGGCCGAACGTCGTCACCGGCATCCGTTGCGTCCACCCGCCCCCCGACCACCGCCGCACCCACCACGTCCACACCCCCCACCTCCACGGCACCGACGACCGCACCGCCGACGACCGCACCACCCGCGTCGACGGGTCTCCCGGTGGGCCCGGGCACCCAGGCCGACTACACCGTGCAGCCCCAGCCGGCCCCCGGATCGTGCCACTACCGGTGGGAGGGAAGCGATCCCCTCCCCGATCCGGCGTGCACCCCCGGCGCGGTCAACCCCCAGGTGACCCAGTCCGACATCTCCTCCACGATCTGCAGTTCGGGCTGGACGGCCACCGTGCGGCCACCCGAGAGCGTCACGTCGCCCGAGAAGCAGGGGTCGGCCGCCGCCTACGGGTACACCGGGTCGTTCGCCACTGCCGAGTACGACCACCTCGTCCCTCTCGAGCTGGGCGGTGACCCCAACGATCCGGCCAACCTCTGGGTCGAGCCCAACGATCGGCCCGGCGCCACGTCGACGGCCAACGGCAAGGACCCCCTCGAGAACCGGCTGCGCGAACTGGTCTGCTCGGGGGCGCTGGCCCTGGCCACCGCCCAGCAGGCCATCGCCACCGACTGGGTGGCGGCGGCGGCCCGC
>CAZULR010000102.1:5335-8078 GCA_964621235.1 uncultured Acidimicrobiaceae bacterium | reverse complement strand
AGGATCCTCTGTTCGTGCTCAGAGAGCGGCACCGTCTTGTCCCCTCCACCTCTCGTCAGCCAAGGCTGTCACCACTGACCCATCCTCGCGCACGGAGAACCCGAGCGCACGGCGCCCCAGCGTAGTCCGGAGATGTGCCCCAGGGGTCGTGCATCCACGTGGTCCATGCTACAGGTTGTCGGCTGTTTTCCCCGAGTCCTCAAGCGTCTTGTGACGTTCGGCCCACCCGGCGATCCGGAGGCGCCCGGAGTAGGTCCGACGGCAGAGGTGGGTACGCGGGCCCGCCGTCCGTTCTACCTGCCGTCCGGAGCGTCGGCCGGGGAGGGGTCCCCCTCTGGTCGGTCGTCCGGCCGGGTCGGCCCCCACTGGGCCTCACCCCGCTGGCGCACCCTGATCCCCTCCGGGGTGACCAGGGACGCCGGGCCTACGGCACTACCGCCGTAGCGGGCCCGAATGGCATCGACGGCCGACGTGACCGACCCCCAGGACTGCTGGAGGCGCTCGGCCTCCAAGGAGGCGTCCCGCACGCCCGCCGGAATCGCCCGGGTACCGCCGTCCGGCACGTCGCCGTCCCCTCCGACGCCGTCCACCGCCACCCCGGTCGGGGGCGTGTCGAGGTCCAGTCGCAGCTGGGTGCCCTCGCCTGGGTCGACGAGCCCCGACAGGCTGACGCCGAGCAGGCGGACGCCCCGCGAGAGGTCGACGCTCTCGAGGAGTGCGTCCGCCACCGCACCGATGGCCGGCGTGGCGTCGACCGGTCCGTCGAGCGTGTGTGACCGGGTCACCTGGGTGAAGTCGCCGAACCGCAGTTTCACGGTGACCGTGCGGGCGGCCCGTTCGGCCCGGCGCAGGGCGGTGGCCGAGGCGTCGACCATGCGCTGGAGCCGCCGGTGGAGATCATCGAGGTCCCAGAGGTCCGAAGCGAACGTCTCCTCGTGCCCGATCGACTTGGCCACCTGCTCCGGCACGACGGGGCGGTCGTCGATGCCCCGGGACAGCTCCGACAGGTGGCGCCCGGCCGCCATACCCAGATAACGCTCGAGCGACTCGGGGGACATCTCGGCCAGCTCCCCCACGGTCGTGACACCGAGCGCGAGGAGGCGCTTCTCCGTCACCGGGCCGATCCCCCACAGCGCCCGCACCGGCAGGGGGCGGAGGAAGTCCAGCTCACCGCCGGCCGGCACCTCGACGACCCCCGGTCCCGGCTCGATCCCCGACCGGGACGCCCGGGGCTTGGCCGCCTTCGACGCCAACTTCGCCATCAGCTTCGACCGGCCGACCCCCACCGAACACTCGAGCTGCATCTCGGCACGGACCCGGGCCCGGATCTCGTGCCCCATCGTCATCCCCGACCCGAACAGGTGAACCGCCCCGCTGACGTCGAGGAAGGCCTCGTCGAGCGAGATCCCCTCGACCAGCGGGGTGTAGGACGCGAGGACCGAGTGGAGGCGCTCACTCTCCTCGACGTAGCGGTGGAACCTTCCGTCGAGGAACACCGCGTCGGGGCACAGCCTGCGCGCGACCGACGAGGGCATGGCCGAGTGCACGCCGAACATGCGTGCCTCGTACGTGCAGGCGGCGACCACCCCGCGACGGCCACTCCCACCGACGATGACCGGGCGGCTGGCCAGCGACGGGTCGTCCCGCACCTCGACCGAGGCGAAGAACGAGTCCATGTCGACGTGCAGGATCACCCTGTTGGCAGGCGCCGGTCCAGCACCGTCGCGGCCGGTTTCCGAAACGGGCACCGACGTCACCCCCCGAGGCGCAGTCTCCGGAACCCCTCGGCGCACGGCACGCCGGCCTGGCGACCGGCGTCCTCCGCCGCCAACCGCACGGCCGTGGCGGCCCACTCCTCACCGTCGGGGAACTGGCTGCGGTGGCAGGCGACGGCCTCGCCCTTGCGGTCGACCGTCGTCGAGATGTCGACCCACACATCAGGCTCGAGGGTTCCCGACAGCAGGACGGTCGAGACCTGGTGCGGCGGCCCCGCATCGGGAAAGTACAGGGGCATGGCTGCCGCCGGGGCCACGGCGTCTAGCGCGGCGAATCCCGTGATCCGGTGGTCCCGGTGGTTGAAGTAGTCCTGCCCGAAGAAGACGGCCGTGGGATCCGGACACAGCACGGTGTCAGGCCGGAGGCGGCGCACCGCGGCCACCAGCTCCTGCCGGAAGACCTCGTCGTCGGTGAGGCCGCCATCCGGGAAGCCCAGGTGCTCCTGGCCCGCGATCCCGAGGACGGCGGCGGCGGACGCCGCCTCGGCGGCGCGGTCCCGCACGAGGTCGGCGGGATCGCGGGTCGCGTCGGCCGTGCCCTTGCCTCCGTCGGTGCAGATCAGAGTGTGCACCTCGCACCCGGATGCGGCCCATGCCGCCAGGGTGCCGCCACAGGACACGTCCGGATCGTCGGGATGGGCGTAGATGGCCAGGGCGACGCGTGGCACCTCGTTCAGGAGCTCGGCCACCCCTCAGCCGCCGGGACGCTTCGGCGCCGTCGTCTTGGTGAGGAGGCCGACCTCGCGACGGAAGTCGTCGACACCCTCGAAGCCCTTGTAGACGCTGGCGAACCGGAGGTAGGCCACCTCGTCCACAACGCGCAGGTGTTCGAGCGCGGCGAGACCCACCTGCTCCGAGGTCGACTCCCAGCCCGCCTCACGGAGCTCGTCCTCCACGTCCCTGGCGACGACCTCGAGCTGGTCCTCGGTGACCGGGCGGTTCTTGGTGGCCGCTCGCAGGCCGTCGAT
>CAZULR010000102.1:0-5235 GCA_964621235.1 uncultured Acidimicrobiaceae bacterium | reverse complement strand
GTGTAGGACGACCCGTGGATCTGGGCCGCCGAGGTGGATCCGGTGGTGTGGGAGGCGCCACCGGATCCACCCAGCGGAAGTGCGAGGAGGGCCAGCGCCAAGCCCATCATCGCCAGGATGGTCCGGCGTCGCCGGACCTCGACCGAGACATGACGACGGGGTAGGCGCACGGTGTCGGCGGTCCAACCGTCGTCCTCCCCGAACGTGCGGTCCCGGAAGCCCCGACGCTCGGGCGCCTGAACCAGTCGAAGCTCAGGGCGGCCCGGGTGGGCCGGGTCGTCGAGGTACTCCGGGAGGGATGCTGTGAGAAGCGCCGTCATCGGAACGTCCTTCCTGTCGTAGACCGTGGCGTCGAATCCGTCATGGGGAACGTTGTACGTGGCGGGTGTGACACGACCGAGTGGGTGGTCTGGTCCACTCCGTACATCGAACCTCTGTTCGCCATGGCGACATCCCAGCACGAACACCTGTTCGGTGTCAATGGATTCTTCGAACAGATGTTTGCCTTTTGGTCCCACCAGGGCTACTTTCATGCAAACAGACGTTCGCACGAGGGTGTGACACGACCGGACAGCGGAGGGACCACATGGCCCAGGTACTGAGCACCAAGCGGAAGCAGATCCTCGACTGCATCTCCGAGTCGGTCCGCGATCGTGGCTACCCGCCGTCGGTGCGCGAGATCGGCGAGTCCGTCGGGCTGACCTCCTCGTCCACCGTGCACGCACACCTCGCCGTGCTCCAGCGGGAGGGCTACCTGCGGCGGGACCCGACCAAGCCCCGGGCGATCGAGGTCTGCTACGACCCGTCGTCGAAGGTGATCATGGACTCCCGGCCGCTCCGACATGTCCCGTTGGTCGGTGAGGTGGCCGCCGGTACCGGCGTACTGGCCCAGGAGAACATCGAGGAGCTCTACCCGTTGCCCGAGGACTTCACCGGGACGGGCACGCTCTTCATGCTGCGGGTCAAGGGAGACTCCATGATCGGGGCCGGCATCGTCGAGGGCGACTTCGTCGTCGTACGTCAGCAGCCCGATGCCCAGCAGGGCGACATCGTCGTCGCCGGGATCCCGGACGAGGAGGCCACGGTCAAGACGTTCTCGACGAAGGACGGCAAGGTCGTGCTCACACCGGCCAACGAGCGCCTCTCCCCCATGACGTTCGACCCCTCCGAGGTGACCGTGTTCGGCAAGGTCGTCACGGTGATGCGGCGACTCTGAGCGACTGGATCTCCGACCGATCACTGCCGAACACTCGCCGCCAACTGGTGGCCGATGCACACCGGCCTGAGCAGTCGCTGATCGCGCCCGTTCAGGCCCGGGGTGTCGTGCTCCCGATCGAGCTCATGTCGGGATAGCGGTCACCGAAGCTCTGGTCGGCAGGGAAGACCTCGTCGATCGACGCCAGATCGACCGGGTCCAGCACAACGTCGGCAGCGGCCAGGTTCTCCTCGAGGAAGGTCCGCCGCTTCGTCCCGGGAATCGGCACGACGTCCTCACCGCGCGCCAACACCCAGGCCAGGGCGAGCTGGCCAGGGGTGCAGCCCTTCTCCGTGGCGAGCTCCCGCACCCGGTCGACGAGGGCCAGGTTGCGATCGAAGTTGTCACCGCTGAACCTCGGGAGGAATTTCCGGAAGTCCCCGTCGGAGACGTCTCCGCGTGAGGTGATTCGACCCGTCAGGAACCCACGACCGAGCGGGCTGTAGGCGACGATGCCGATCCCGAGTTCCCGGGCGGTGGGAACCACGGCATCCTCGATGTCACGGCTCCACAATGACCACTCGCTCTGGAGTGCGGCGATGGGATGCACGGAAACGGCGCGACGCAGCGTGTCCGGTGCCGCCTCGGACAGGCCCAGGTGTCCGACCTTGCCCTCGACGACGAGTTTGGCCATCGCACCCACGGTCTCCTCGATGGGGACGGCGGGGTCGGTGCGGTGCTGGTAGTAGAGGTCGATGTGGTCGACGCCCAGTCGGCGGAGCGAACCCTCGCAGGCCTCACGCACGTAGGCGGCGTCGCCGCGGACGAAGCGGACGGCGGGATCGTCCGTGCGCACGATGCCGAACTTGGTCGCCACCACCACCTCGTCGCGGCGACCGCTGATGGCGCGCCCGACGAGCTCCTCATTCACGTAAGGGCCGTACATGTCGGACGTGTCGAGGAACGTGACGCCGAGGTCCAGTGCACGGTGGATGGTGGCGATGGACTCCGCCTCGTCACCGGGACCGTAGAACTCGCTCATGCCCATGCAGCCGAGTCCCTCGGAGGATACGACGGGCCCCGTGGAGCCGAGTCGACGGGCGGTGAGAGTCATGGTCCGACCCTACCGAGGCCGGTCGCGGAGCCGAACGTCAGGCCCCGTCGCGCAGGACCGCCTCCAGGATGGCGGCGGCGTCCACGAGCTCCTGCTCGCTCACGTGCTCTCCCGGGGTGTGGGCCAGGAGTGGATCGGCGGGACCGAAATTGGCGGCCGGGACACCGTGGGCCCAGAAGGTAGCCACGTCGGTCCATCCCACCTTGGCCCGGGGGGCGACCGCCGTCGCCGCCACGAGCGAGGCCAGTACCGGGTGGTCGAGCGACGGGGGTGCGCCGGGGGACGCCTCGACCAGCTCCCAGTGGTCCCCCGCGTCGAGGTGGGGGGCGAGGAGCTCCCGGATGGCCGACTCCGCTTCCGCCGCGTCACGATCGGGTGCGAAGCGGTGGTTGAGCACGACCGCCGCCTCGTCGGGCACGACGTTCCCCGACACCCCACCTTCGACGGCCACCGCCTGCAGCTGCTCGGCGTACTCACACCCGTCCAGGACGGGACGACGGCCTTCGTACGCCGCCACGGTCGTCAGGAGCGGTGCCAGGCGGTGGACGGCGTTCCGACCGGTGTAGGGCCGGGCGGTGTGGGCCCGGGACCCGGCCAGCCGCACCCGGACCCGCAGCGTCCCCTGGCACCCAGCCTCGACCATGCCCCCGGTGGGCTCGCCCAGGATGGCGGCGTCGCCGGCTACCAGATCGGGACGCGCGTCCCACAGATGGCGCAGCCCGTTGAACTCGCGGGCGACCTCCTCGGTCGCGTAGAAGCACCAGGTCACGTCCACTGTTGGCTCAGGCAGCCGGCCGGCCAGATGGAGGAAGACGGCGAGGCCGCCCTTCATGTCCGCCGCGCCGACACCGAAGAGCGTCGAGCCCTCGAGCCGGGGGACGTCGTTGCCGTCCACCGGCGGGACGGTGTCCAGGTGGCCGGCGAGGACGACACGACGGTCGCGTCCCAGCTGCGTGCGGGCCACGACGTTGTCCCCCACCCGCTCGACGTCGAGCCAGGGGCAGAGCTCGAGCGCCGCCTGCACGGCGTCAGCCATCACCTGCTCGTGATGGCTGACGGACGGGATGCCCACAATGGCCGTGGCCAGGCCGAGCAGCCCGTCTGGCATCGCGCGGGTCACATCGACACCCCGTGGGTGCGCAGGATGTCGTTCAGCTGCGCCTTGTCGTGTCGCTGGCCCTCGGTCAGGCGCCGGATCACCAGCACGCACGGGAGGTAGAACTCGCCACCCGGGAAGTCGCGCCGGCGCGAGGCCTGGACGGCCACCGACCACGGGGGCACGTGGCCACGGCCGAGCTCGTCACCGGTCTCGGCGTCGATCACCGGGATCGACGGGTTGAGGATCGTTCCCTCCCCCACCACCGAGCCCTGGCCGACCCGGGCACCCTGGGTGATCATGGCCCGGCTCCCGATCATGACCTCGTCCTCGATGATGACCGGTGCGGCCTGGGCCGGCTCCAGGACACCGCCGATGCCGACGCCGCCGGACAGGTGGACCCGCTCGCCGATCTGGGCGCAGGACCCCACCGTCGCCCAGGTGTCGACCATGGTGCCGGCACCCACCCGGGCGCCGATGTTGACGTAGCTGGGCATGCAGATGACCCCCGGAGCCAGATACGAGCCCCAGCGGGCGGATGCCCCCGGCACGACCCGCACGCCGGCCGCCTCGTAGTGGCGCTTGAGGGGGAGTTTGTCGGCGAATTCGAAGGGCCCTGCCTCGATGGTCTCCATCGAGCGGAGCTTGAAGAGGAGGAGGATGGCGTGCTTCAGCCACTGATGGACCACGACCTGGTCGGTCACCTGATCGACCTCTGCGATCCTGGCCTGGCCGGTGTCGAGCAGGTCGATGGCGGTGGTCACGACCGCCAGCGCGTCGTCGTCCGTGGGCGACAGGTCGCCCGCCCGGTCCCACAACTTCTCCACTTGCTGCGCCAGCTCGGCGTGGACCGGGATCGGGGCGTGGTCGGGGGCGGTCCGGTCGTCGGTCGATGTGTCGTCAGCCATGGGTGGAGACGTTACCGCCCGCCCCGGTCAGGCCCCGTCGCCCGGCCGGACGAGGTCGGCTGAGGTCAGCCGACCGAGCCGAGACGCTCGGCCACCAGCTCCAGCCGGTCGAGGGGCTGCACCACCGCCACCCGGACGTGCCCACGGCCATCCGGTCCGTAGAGCTCGCCCGGGCTGACCAGGAGCCCGGCCTCCCGGGCCAGCCAGTCGCACAGGTCCCATCCGTCCACGAAGCGGTCCGGCACCGGCATCCACAGGTAGAAGCCACCGGCCGGCTGGGCGACCGGCAGGCCCGCCAGGGCGAGGACGTCGGCGAGGAACGCCAGCCGGTCACGGTAGGTGGCGCGCTGCCGATCGACATGGGCGTCGTCGTCGAACGCCACCACCGCTCCGGCCTGGACCGGGCCGGGAACCATCAACCCGGCGTGGCGGCGGACGTCGAGGAGGTAGGTGACGATATCCGGGTCGCCGGCGTAGAAGCCGGCCCGGACACCGGCGAGGTTGGATCGCTTGGACAGCGAGTGCACCGCCAGCACCCCGTCGCTGCCCGACTCCAGGATCGTCCGAGGCGGTCCCTCCCAGGTGAACTCGGCGTAGCACTCGTCCGACAGGACGGGCACACCGTGGGAGCGCCCCCAGGTCGCCGCCCGACCGAGATCGGTGAGGTGGCCGGTGGGATTTGCGGGCGAGTTCACCCAGAGCAGCAGGGCCCGGGCGACGTCGGCCGGTTCGACGGACGCGAGGTCGAGGCCGCCCCCCGGCAGCTCGGGCACCGACACCGAGCGGATCCCGGCGAGGATGGCCCCCATCGCGTAGGTCGGGTAGGACACCGAGGGATAGAGGACGGTGTCCCGGTCCGGTGTCCGAAGGTGCAGGAACTGGGCCGTCGTGGCCACGAACTCCTTGGTGCCGACGCAGGCGG
>CAZULR010000101.1:0-8102 GCA_964621235.1 uncultured Acidimicrobiaceae bacterium | reverse complement strand
TCGTGCTCGGCGTCGGCATGGTGCTGTGGGGCATCGAGCGGTTCCTCGACGAGCATCTGTGGCTAGGCGAGGACGGCTACCTCGGGTCGCTGCTGGTGCAGATCGCCGGGGTGTCACTGGCGGTCGTCGGCCTGCTCCTGCTGGCCTCACGGCTGGGCCCGTACCGACGCTGGCGCGACTCGCGACCCGACCCGGTGCCACAACCATCCGATGACGAGACCGGCGACGGCGCCGACACCTCCAGTGCCGCTGAAGGCGCCGTCGCCACGACGGCCGACTCCGTCGACGAGCTGGCGGCCCCGGCCCCCGCGGGCTCAGCTGACGGCGACTGAGCGGTCCGGCCCCGGGCTGGTCGGCTGCGCGCCGGCCGACACAGCTCCACCCTCCGACCCGGCGGTGCCGGCCGCACCCGCCAGACTCCCCGCCCGGACGCGTCGGCGGTTCCACACGGACCGGAGCGCCACCGTGACGAGAGCCATGGCCCCCACACACGACAGTCCGACCGCCGCTCCCACGGCGACGACCAGGGCCACCACGGTGACGAGCAGCGACGCGACCACGCCCCGGTCCGCCCAGGGGAGCAGAGCGGCGAACCGCTGGTGGAAGGCGAGGAGTGCGGTCGGCGTCGTGGTGCGCCGCGTCAGGGTCACCGCCGCGCCCCGCACCAGCCCGAACACGAGGCCCACGCCCAGCGCGGCCAGCGGGCGGCCGGACAGGCCGGCGAGGACGACGACCAGGTAGACAGCGGCGGTGGTGATGTACGTGGCCAGGCCGCACCCGATCTGGAACCCGAAGCCGGCGCCGTACACCCAGGGGCGGTAGGCGTCGAGCCACCGCTCATTGACCTGGCGGTAGTGGGCCGGGACCCGGAACCCGGCCAGGCCGGTGTCCGACACCAGCGTCGCCGAGGTGGCGACGATGGCGGCGGCGATGGCGGCCGCCGTCGCCCCGGCGACCGACACGAGGGCCGCCAGTCCGGCGGCGGCGGCGCCCAGGGCGAGCCCACCGACCGCGGCACCCAGGATGAACCAGGTGGCGGTGGCCCCGAATCGGTGGCCCTTGGCCCGCTCGCCGAACGGGGTGATCGTCGACAGCATCGACAGTCCGCAGGGTGACCAGGTCGACCGCACGGCGGCGGCCACGGACACGAGGAGGGCCAGGACCACCAACAGGAGGGAGAGGGACGACGTCATGGGGCTCCTCGGGATCGGAACGGCTGCCGGGACGGTGGTGGCGACGGAACGGAGCGCGCCGGGTGGCTGAGGCGGGCCCTCACAGTGGCGACCCGTAGAACGGTGCGTCGAAGGCGAACACGCCTCCGTCGGCCGCCACCATCCAGTAGCCGGCGCCGTCGGCCGCCGTGCCCACGATCGGACGCTGCAGCGACTGGCCGCCCATGGATCCGTCGAACAGGGCGTCGCCGAAGGCGAACACGCCGCCGTCGGCGGCCACCAGGTGGTACCCGTTCCCCGTGGTCGTGGCCGCCATGCCCACCACCGCGGCGTTGAGGTGCTGGCCGCCCATGGACCCGTGGAAGAGGGCGTCGCCGAAGGCGAAGATGCCGCCGTCGGAGGCCACCGTCCAGTAGCCCCTGCCGGTCGGCGTGCCGGCCAGGCCCACCATCGGCTCGTTGAGGTGCTGGCCGCCCATGGACCCGTGGAAGAGGGCGTCGCCGAAGGCGAAGATGCCGCCGTCGGAGGCCACCAGCCAGTAGCCGCGGCCGGTCGCCGTGGCCGCCATGCCCACCACCGGGAGGTTCAGCGGCTGGCCGCCCATCGAGCCCAGGTACGGGGCGTCGCCGAAGGCGAAGATCCCGCCGTCGGCCCCGACCAGCCAGTACCCGTGGCCGCTCGGCGTCGCCGCCATGCCCACGATCGGGGCCGCCAGCACCTCGGAGGTCAGGTCGCCCAGCGCCGGGAAGGACCCAAAGGTGAGGACTTTTCCGAATGACGTGACCATGCCGTACCCGGTGCCACCGGCCGCGCCGGCCAGCGAGGTCACCATGCAGTCGGTCAGGGGCGAATAGCACGGCGGGGGCGGTGGCGGTGGCGGTGCCGGCGGGGCGGTCGTCCAGCAGGCGGCGTCCATCTCGGCCGTGCTGTTGTCCACGGCGACCGTCGTGGTGCAGGTCGGGTCCACCGTCCACGGCGGCACGCAGGCCACTACCCGGCAGACGATCCGCCCGATGCAGTCGATCTGCTGGTTGCACTGCCCGTAGCGGAACTGGAAGCACCCGGTGACCCAGGAGTCGCAGCCGTCGGGGCCGCAGCCGCACGACGTGCCGTCGCAGCCCGGCTCACAGAACCCCCAGCCGCCGCCGCAGCCGGTGGTGCAGCCGCACTGGGCGTGGCAGTCCATGTAGTACCGCGGCCCACCACAGTAGGACGAGTTGTCGGCCTTCCACCATCCGCCCATCACCGTGTCCGTCGGGCAGTAGTTGTAGCCGTCGTTGATCGAGCAGCAGAACTCCGAGAACCCCGCACAACAGGTCGAACCGCATCCGCAGGCGGTGTTGGCGCAGGTGCACACGGCGCCGTAGGCGGTGCCCGGACGCAGGAGCAGGTCGACGCCCGACCCGACCGCCACCGCGCTGCCCACCAGTGCCGACCGGTTGATGAAGCTCCGGCGGGTCAGGCGGGTGGCGAGGAACGTCGACGCCCGCTCGACGAGGGTGACGCTCATGCCGCGGCCCCGCCCCGGGTGATCCCGAGCAGGTGTCGGGCGGCGCCGAGCTCGGCCAGCCGGCCCATCGCCAGAGAGGCCAGCCAGGCGCACAGCAGGCCCAGCAGGGCGACCGGGACCCCGTGCCACGGCTGGTGGGCCAGCGACGTCGGCAGCCAGCCTGACAGTCCGGACGCCGCCACCACGCCGGCCGACGCGGCGAGCGCCAGCGTGACGACGACGTGGGTGCGGGTGGCCGGCGTGTCGGGGGTGCCGAAGCACCCGCAGCTGGCGAGTGGGCCGCCCCGCGCCCGGGCCAGCGTGACGAAGCCGGCGAAGCCGAGGTAGGACAGCGCCACCAGGCCGGCGGCCGGCGGCGACGGATGGGCCAGGGCCACCGCGCCGAGCACCACCTCGGCCGCGGCACCGGTCCGCACCAGGGCGCGCCCGGCCCGCAGCGGCATCGGGACCACCGCGACCAGCGCCCGCGCCGTGTCCATCGGTCGGGCCACCTTCGCCAGGCCGGCGACGAGCAGGAGGACGCACGCCGCCAGGTACGGGCCGATCAGTTCCATGGGACCCCCGACCCGGCCGGGGCCGGCGCAGCGTCCACGCGCAGGCCGGCCAGGAGCTGGTTGACCCGGGGTACGAGCACCGAGCGCCGGGCGTGGCTGCCCAGCACCGCGTAGAAGGTGAAGGGTCGGCCCGACTCGGTGAAGAACCACTGCGTCCCGGCCTGGCCGGTCAGCCCCCGGCGGAGGACCTGCGGCTGGAAGTCGTCCCCGGTGAGCTGTCGGGGGATGCCCGGGCGGGCGAAGAGGCGGGTCCCGATGCTCTCGGCGCCGTACTCGAAGAGCACGGCGAAGATATCGTCGCCGCCCATCAGGTTCACGGCCCCGCCACCGAAGTCGCCCACCTCATCAGGCAGTGCGAAGGTGGCGAACTGGGCGACGGCGTTCGTCACCTCGATGCCGTTCCCCTCACGCCTGAAGATGCGGCCCTCGAAACCGGACGGGAGTCCGGCGCCGATGCCGTGGGCATACATCGTCGGCACCGTCAGCCCGCCCGGTGGACGTGGCGCGTCGCCGACGGCAGTCGGGCGTCGGGCGGGCCGTAGAGGTCCTCGAGCGACGTCGGGTAGAGGCTGGGGTCGCCGGGCAGGATGCCGGCGGCCCGCAGCTCGGCGTCGTTGGCCGACTCGCGCTGCGGCCCATCGAGCCCCACGTCCCGCCCCGGCCTGGTGTCGAGCGCGAACGCCCGGGCGTCCACCTCGGCACGCCGCACCAGCTCGGCCACCTGGCTCATCCGGTTGGCCACGCCTTCGCCGATGCGTCGGCCGGACCGGCCGTCCACCAGCACGAAGAACGGCGAGCCGGGCACCTCGTAGTCGGTCCAGGCGTCACTGGACATCACCACCCGCAGACCCGTCACGGCGAGCGAGGCGACCTCGCCGGGGATCTCGCGCTCGGGACCTTTGGTGACCACCACCAGGCGGGTGCCCTCCGGCAGCCCGAGGTGGTCCGGCTGGCGGAAGGCCTCCCAGAAGCCGGCGCAGGTGGCACAGCCGGTGGTGAGGAAGGCGAGGAGCGTGAGGCCGCCCGACGTGGCCGGTGCCACGGCCAGGGCGTCGCCGGTGGGGGTGACGCCCACCACGGACGGGGCGGAGGTCGAGTCCCGGTCGGCGGCCAGTGCCGGACCCATGGTCAGCGGGACCGACACCGGGCCCGCGGGCCCTGTGTCGGTGGCGTGGTCGTGCCCCGCGTCCCCGGACGGATCCCCCACCCCCGCGCCGAGATCGTGGAGGGCCTTCAGTATGTCGGCGTGGCTGCGCAGCAGGCCGGCCACCAGGACGGCCAACAGCAGCACCACGGCACCGAGTACGACGGCAAGAGCAACCACGTGGCGACCTCCCGGCGCAGGGCGATGACGACCACCGGCACGCGCCCCGTCGCGTCCGAGTGATTGTAGGACGGGCGGTTCCCCCGTGCCCGGACCCTGACGGCAGGCCCGAGCGTCGTGGCGGTGCGGCCGGGCGGCGAGCACGTAGGCTCTCCGGGACGGTCGGCGGACCGTCGTGGACAGTGGAGGCGTGCATGCCGTTGCGGATTGACACGGTCACCATCGACGCGGCAGACCCGCACGCGCTCGCCGACTTCTGGTGCGCCGCGCTCGGCTGGGGGCAGCGCACCGACGAGGACGGCGACATCTGGATCGAACCGGGCGAGGACCACCCCGAGTACGGCGGCGTCCGACCGCTGCTCATCGTGCGGGTGCCTGAGCTGAAGGCGGGCAAGAACCGCCTCCACCTCGACCTGGTCCCCGACGACCACGAGCGTGAGGTCGAGCGGATGGAGTCGCTCGGCGCGACCCGGCCCGACATCGGTCAGACCGGTAATGAGTCCTGGGTGGTCCTGGCCGATCCCGAGGGGAACGAGTTCTGCATCCTCGAGGAGCCGGACGGGTCGGAGGACTAGGCCCGGCCGTCCGGCCCAGGCGTCAGCCGGCGGCCTTCTCGGCGGCGGCCTTCTCCTCGGCCGCCTTGCGGTAGGCCTCCAGCTGGTCGAGCAGCGGCATGCGCTCCTGGCCCACCGTGGAGTCGAGGCGCGCCGCGATGAGCTCGGGGGTCCACCGACCGTCGGCGTACACGGCCCGTACCTCGCGGGGCTGGTTCCACACGGCGATCTTCGGCCCCACCGAGGTGTACACCTGCCCCGTGACGTGCCTGGCCTCGTCGGACAGCAGGTAGACGACCATGGGCGCCACGTCCTCGGGGTCACCCATCTCGGCCAGGTCCATCGGGACGTTCGCCGACATGCGGGTCCGGGCCACCGGGGCGATGGCGTTGGCCGTGATGCCGTAGCGGTTGAGGCCGGCGGCGGCCGAACGCACCAGCGACACGATCCCGCCCTTGGCGGCCGCGTAGTTCGCCTGGGCCACGCTGCCGGCGAATGCACCCGAGGTGAAGGCGACCAGTGAGCCGCCGCCCTCCTGCTTGCGCATGACCGCCGAGGCGGCCCGGAACACGGTGAAGTGCCCCTTCAGGTGGGTCTCGATGACCGCATCCCACTCGTCCTCGGCCATGTTGAACAGCATCCGCTCCCGGAGGATGCCGGCCACGGCCACCACGCCGTCGATCCGTCCCCACCGCTCGACGCCGGCCCCGACGATCCGCTCGCCACCGGCCAGGGTCGTGACGCTCTCGGCGACCGCCACCGCCTCACCACCGGCTGCGGTGATCTCCCCCACGACCGCCTCGGCCACCTCGCTCGTCGGGTCCTCGCCGGCCATCGACACGCCGATGTCGGCCACGACGACCTTCGCACCCTCGGCGGCGGCGGCGAGGGCGACGGCCCGGCCGATGCCTCCGCCTGCGCCCGTGATGGCCACGACCTTGCCGTCCAGGAATGCTGTCATCGCGTGTTGCTCCTCATGCTCGGGTCTCGTGGGATGGGGACGGGCACCCGGCCCGCGGGGCACGCACGGCCGCTCCCGGGGCGGTTGACCGTCCACTGGAACCTGTTCTAGCGTCCCCACCGGGTCTACGCCACCCCGCGCCCCTCCGCCCAACGGTCGGCCCGCACCGCGGAGCCTCCCGCACACCGGAGGGGCGCCCGGGCGCCGCCGCCGCCCACGACACCGCAGTTCTCGACGACGACACGGGGGATGGGACCAGATGGGCGATCTCGGCTTTTGGGCACTGGCACACGAGGATCCCGAGCACCTGGCGCTGGTGGCGCCGGACGGGACCGAGTACACCGCAGGCGAGCTGTTGGGCCGGGCCAACCAGGTGGTCCACGGCCTGCGGGGCATGAACCTGCAACCTGGCGACGTGGTGGCCACGCTCCTGCCCAACGGCGTCGAGATGTTCGAGCTGTACCTCGCCTGCCTGCAGGCCGGGTGGTACCTGGTGCCCATCAACCACCACCTGATCGGCACCGAGGTGGCCTACATCCTGTCCGACTCCGGGGCCAAGGCGTTCGTGGCCCACGAGCGGTTCACCGACGTCGCACTCGACGCCGCCGAGGAGGCGGAGCTGCCTTCGTCGATCTGCTTCGGGGTCGGGGACCTGCCGGGCTTCGGCTCCTACGCCCGCATGCGCGACTCCCAGCCGACCACCGACCCGGCCGACCGCACGATCGGCGACGTCATGAACTACACGTCGGGCACGACGGGCAATCCGAAGGGGGTCTTCCGGAAGCTAAGCGGCCTGTCCCCCGAGGAGGCGGCACTGGGCCAGGCCGGCATCCTCTTCCTCTTCAACGTCCAGCCCCAGGACGACAACGTCCACATCGTCGGCTCGCCGCTCTACCACACTGCCGTCATGCGCTTCTCGGGCGCCTCGATCCACCTCGGCCACACCATCGTGGTCATGGACAAGTGGCTGCCCGAGGAGATGCTGCGGCTCATCGAGCAGTACCGGGTGACGACGTCGCACATGGTGCCCACCCAGTTCCACCGCCTCCTGGCCCTGCCCGAGGAGACCCGGGCGCGCTACGACGTGTCGTCGCTGCGGCACATGATCCACGCCGCGGCACCGTGCCCGGTCGACGTCAAGCACAAGATGATCGACTGGTGGGGCGACGCCATCGACGAGTACTACGCGGCATCCGAGGGCGGCGGCACATTAGTCACCGCCCAGGAGTGGCTGACCAAGCCCGGCACCGTCGGCCGGGCGTGGCCGATCAGTGAGATCGCCGTCTTCGACGACCTGGGCAACCGCATCGAGGAGCCGAACGTGATCGGCACCGTCTACATGTCGATGCAGACCGGCGACTTCGAATACCACAAGGACGAGCAGAAGACGAAGAGCAACCGCATCGGCAAGTTCTTCACCGTCGGCGACGTCGGGCTCATCGACGAGGACGGCTACCTATTCCTGCGGGACCGCAAGATCGACATGATCATCTCCGGTGGGGCCAACATCTACCCGGCCGAGATCGAGAACGTCCTGCTCGGATTCCCCAAGGTCGGCGACGTGGCCGTGTTCGGCATCCCCCACGAGGACTGGGGCGAGGAGATCAAGGCCGTCGTCGAGCCGGCCGAGGGCATCGAGCCCTCCGACGAGCTGGCCGCCGAGATCCTCGAGTACTGCACCACCCGCCTGGCCAAGTTCAAGACGCCCAAGTCGATCGACTTCACCGACTCGATGCCAAGGGACCCCAACGGCAAGCTCTACAAGCGCAAGCTCCGTGACCCCTATTGGGCGGGTCGCGAGAAGATCTGACACCCCGGTCCTGTCCGGAGCCGGCCTGCGCCGGCCAGGACCGGGTCCGCTCAGGTCCGCGTGACGGGCCCGAGCGGGCGTGACAGCCGGTGGTCGATGACCACGCGACCGCCGAACTGCTGGACTCGCAGGATGCGGTCACGCACCCAGCCCTGCCGCTCATAGAAGCGTCGGGCCCGGTCGTTGGTCGACAGCATCCACACCACCGCCGAGTCGT
>CAZULR010000100.1:0-8135 GCA_964621235.1 uncultured Acidimicrobiaceae bacterium | reverse complement strand
GGGTGCAGGCCGTGGGTGCGCTCCTCGGTGCCTTCCTGCTGGTCGGCCTGGTGGCGCCGGTCCTCCCGGCCGACCGTGCCCGCGTGATCTGCACGGCGTGCCCCGGCGACGGGCAGGCCGGTCGGCCGGTCGAGCTGACGTTCGAGGCCGACCGTCCCGTGCGGATCCGGCCCCGCTTCCCCATCGGACCGGACCGACAGGCCGGGGGTGGCCAACGCGGCGAGCGGTCGGTGGTGGTCGCCTGCACACCGGCTCGCCGTGGCGTCCTCGACGCGGTGGTCGTGGAGGTGGCTTCGAGCGCCCCGTTCGGACTCCTGTGGTGGGCCCGGGACATCGAGCTCCCGCTCCCCCGCCTGCTGCACGTCGCGCCGCGCACCGGAGACGCCGGAGTGCCCCTGGCCACGGTGGACGACGCCCACGGCGAGGCGTCACTGCGCGTCCACGCCGCGATCGGCGAGCCGCGCGGCGTCCGGCCCTACGCACCGGGCGACCCCCGTCGCACCGTGCACTGGCCCGCCACCTCGCACGCCGGCACCCTCATGGTGCGCGAGTCCGAGCGCCAGACCGACGACCCGGTCCTCGTCGAGCTCATCCTGCCCGCCGACCCGGTCGCCGCCGAGGCCGAGGCGGAGCGCATGATGGCCGCGGTGGGGGCCTGCCTGGGCAACCACCGTCCCGTGGTGCTCGTCACCCGGGAGCCGGGTGGGCGGGTGGCGCGACCCGTCGTCGACCGGATCGACCTCGGCCGACGCCTGGCGCGGGCGGTGCCGGCGTGACCCTGTGGCAGCGCTTCGTCGAGGTGAACCGACCGGGGCCACCCGAGGACTCGATCTCGTTCCGCGCCGCCTCCGTGGCGGCTGTGCTCGTCGGGATCGGCGCCTGCTGGTCCGAGGGCGAGCTCAGCCCGACCGTGTCGCTGTTCGCCGTGGTGGCCACCGTGGTCGGCAACATCGTCGCCTACCGGCGCCGGGCCGACCCCTGGCCCGGGGTGAAGCCGGTCCTGGCCGTCTGCGCGGTCGGAGGATTCGTCTGGTTTCTGCTCACCGTCACCCATCACGCCACGCCCGGCGACATCGCCTCGGTCGAGGCGCCGCTCGCCGTCCTGTTCGCCTGGGTGCTGTCGACGCACGCCTTCGACGTGCCGTCCCGGCGCGACGTGGCGTACTCGTTGGCCGGGTCGACGGCGCTGATCGCCGTGGCCGCTGCCCAGTCGGTCGACCTCGCCCTCGGTGCCTGGGTACTGGCCTGGGTGGCGTGCGGCGTGTGGGGCCTGGTGGCCATGTGGCAGTCGGTCTCGCAGACCGCCGGTGTGCCGTGGCGGTCACTCCTGATCGCCGGCGGGCTGGTGGCCGTGGCCGCCGTCCTCCTCGTCGGGATCCTGCCCGCCCCGCGCGTGTCGACGTCGTTGATCTTCACCGCCTCATCGGCCGATGCCGCACCCGTCACGTCGCCGTCGGGCCTGACCGACGGCAGCGCGGCTCTGCCGGCCCATGCGGCGAGCGCGACGGGCCGGACCGGCGTCGGCGGGTTCCTCGGATTCGCCAAGTCGCTCGACACCGCCGACCGGGTCGCCCTCGGGAACGAGGTCCTGATGCGGGTGCGGGCCACCCGGCCCAACTACTGGGTGGGCCAGACCTTCGACGAGTGGGACGGGCGGGCATGGGTGCAGTCCGCGAACCCCGTCGACGGACCGAGGACCGAGAAGGTGACGGGCGGGTCACCCTTCCTCATCCCCACCTACCCCGATCAGGTCGCCCCCCTGGCCAGCGGCGGCGAGGACATCCAGACCTTCTACCTCGCCCAGGGTGGCCCCAACCTGGTCTTCCACGCCGACAACGCCCAACGGCTCTACCTGCAGTCCCACACCGTCACCGTCACCCCCGACGGAACCATCACCTCGGCGACCTCGATGGGAGCGGGCACGATCTACACCGTGGTGTCGGACGACTCGGCGGCGACGCCCGCCCAGCTCGAGGCGGCGACGGCGCCGGCCGCCCTCGGCCAGGCCCCCACGAGTGACGGGTTCGGCCCGGCCGAGCAGGCCCGCTACCTGCAGCTCCCCCACGCCGACGCCCGCGTGACGGCACTGGCCCGGTCGATCACGGCCGGCATCGGCTCCCCCGACGACCCCGATCCGCACTCCTACGCCAAGGTGACGGCCATCGGGGACTGGATGGCGTCCCACATCCGGTACACCACGGACATCCCGCCACTGCCGGCGGGGTCGGATGCGGTGGACTCGTTCCTCTTCGGCTCCCGCCGCGGCTACTGCGAGCAGATCTCGACCGCCACCGTGGTGCTGCTCCGAAGTCTCGGGATCCCCGCCCGCGAGGCCGTGGGCTACGTACCCGGCCCCTTCAACCCGATCACCGACCTCTACGACATCCAGGCCAAGGACGCCCACGCCTGGGTGCAGGTGTGGTTCCCGGGCTACGGCTGGCAGAACTTCGACCCCACGGCCGACGTGCCGCTGGCCAACCCGGCGCCGGGAGCGGTGCTGGCCTCGTCGATCGGCCACGGCCTCGCCCGGCTGCCGTGGATCCCCCTCGGGCTGATCGCCGGCGTGGTCGTGGCGGTGGTCGTCGTCCTGCGCCGCCGGGCGCGTCGTCCGGCCACCTGGGCCCACCAGGTGGCGGCAGACCTCGCCCGGGGCGGTGCCCGCATCGGCCTGGACCGGCGCCCCGACGAGACGCTCACTGCCTACGGCGGGCGGCTCGGGCGGGCGCTGCCCGGCCACGACGCGGACATCGCCGCCGTGACGGTCCTGGTCGAGCGGGCCACCTACGGCGGCGTCGAGCCGAGTGCCGACCAGATCGCCGCGGCCCTCCGGGTCACCCGGGGGATCCGTTCCGTGCCCCGCCGTCGACGGCGACGTGACGGTGGTGCCGGGCCACAGGGACCCGGCCGAGGTCAGGACGCGGCGTGGGCCAGCGCCTCGTCGAACGAGGCTCCGCTGGCGAGCAGCGGGCGGTAGCCCATCAGCTTGGCCGGCTGGCTGATGGCCAGGACCCCGCTGAGTCGGTCACCCGAGCGGTAGAGGGCGACCATCTTCCCCTCGCCGCCCGAGCCGATCACCACGACGACCTCGTCGTCGGCGTCGGGCAGGCCGATCATCTGGATCTTGGCGGCGTACTGGTCGGACCAGAAGAACGGAACGGGGTCGTAGGCGACGGCGCCGGCCGTGCCGGCCAGCAGGTTGCGGGCAGCGGCCGCGCCCCCCTCCGCGGCGTTCGTCCAGTGCTCGACGCGGGCCCGCCGGCCCGTGGAAGGACGGATCCAGTTGGCCACGTCGCCGGCGGCGACCACCCGGTCGGCGGCGAAGAGCGCCTCGTCGCACGCCAACCCGTTGTCGAGGTGCAGGTCCGAGTCCTCGAGCCATCCGACGGACGGCACGACCCCGATCCCGACCACCACCACGTCGGCCGGCAGTCGCGTGCCATCGGCGAGGCACACCACCACCGGATCGGGACCGCCGGGATCCGGCTCCAGGTGGTCGACGGTCACGCCGCAGCGCAGGTCCATGCCGTTGGCCAGGTGCAGGTCGGCGCACATCTGCCCCATCTCGTCACCCAGCACCCGGGCCAGGGGGGTGTGGTACGCCTCGAGCAGCGTCACCCGGGCGCCGAGGCCCTGGCAGGTGGCGGCCACCTCCGAGCCGATGAATCCGGCGCCGATCACCACCACCCGGGGAGACGGGCCGGCGGCCGACAGGCCGGCCCGGATGCCCAGGCAGTCGTCGAGCGTCCGTAGCTCCCACACGCCCGGCATGTCCCCGGTGCCCGGCAGGCTGCGGGTGGCCGCACCGGTGGCGACGATCAGCCCGTCGTAGGCCAACTCGGAACCGTCGTCGAGGGCCACGATGCGGGTCGACACATCGAGGCCGGAGGCGCGACGTCCCAACCGGAAGTCGAGCCCGGTGGCGTCGAGGGCATCAGGGGTGTGGTGGTGGATGCGCTCCACGTCCCACTTGCCCGACAGCAGCTGCTTGGACAGCGGCGGTCGGTCGTAGGGGGCGTGGATCTCCTCGCCGACCACGACGACCGGCCCGGTGTGGCCCTCGTGGCGCACCTCCTCCGCCGCCCGCAGGCCGGCGAGCGACGCGCCGATGACGACGACGGTTCCATCAGTGGGCACGGGTTCGCTCATGGGGCGAATGGTAGAGGGACGGTCAGGCGCGGCGCAGCATCCGCAGGTCCATCGACGGCGGTTCCCGGACGTCCAGGTCCTTGGCCAGCATCGTCACCCGCTGACGGGTCACTCCGAGGAGGGCGGCGATGCTCCCCCGTGACAGGCCCGCCCGGAGGCAGTCCTCGATCATGGCCATCCGTACCGTGCGCCGTGCCTCGCGGTAGCGGTCGAGCGGATCGTCGATCCGCTCGCGTAGCTCCGAGGCGGAGTGGCCACCGGCCTGGACGGCGTCGACGAACGGCATGCCGGCCCGAAGGTCTCCGAGCATCCGGCGCGTCGATTCCTCGTTCCGGAGCAGGTCGGAGCGGAGTCCGGCCGACGCGCTGAGCGTCTGCTCGAGTGCGCTGATCGCCTTCGCGTTGTCCCGTCCCACGACCTGGCTCGTAGCGGCCTCCATGGGCATGTCCGCACCGCCTTCACTCGACCTACCGCTCGTGCACGGATGTACACCGAGTCGACACTGCTTCGACGTTGTCAACCTACGGCGACAGCGGGCCTTGCGGTTAGGGCCGAAAGTCCGTGATCGGGCAGGTCAGGCGCACGCACCGTGCTGCAGAGGCACCCCGGATGTGGCTTCCCAGCCAGGTGTTCCTACGGCTCGTCCGGACGCGGGCCCGGCGATCGCGCACCCGGCCGTCGTAGTGCAACTCTCCGGTGCGCGCGACGGGCGATCCGTCGGGGCGGTTCCGGTTCAGTTCCCGGGGCGGCGGCGCGGACCGACCGGACGGAGTCTGGGCCGGTCGTCTGGCGCCGGGTGGTCGCTCGAGTTCAGGAGGTCTTCGGCGATGAAACAGACGGCCCGGGCGACGGATCGCACCTCGTCGTCGCCCAGGTCGGCGAGGGCCTGGCGGAGGCTCCCGGGTTCCGGCACACCGGCCACGGCATCCTGCTGGCCCAGCGTCATCTGCAGTCGGCCGATGTGCTCCGCCACCGGTGGCGGGAGGGACCCGAGCAGATGGTCGACCAGCACTGCGTGCTGGAGGTACGCCGAGGCGATCCGGTCGCGCAACGGCTCGTCCGAGGTGGCGAGCTCGAAGACCGCCGCCGAGTAGAGCATGGACGCCAGGTGGTCGGCCCGGGGGTCGTCGTCGCCCTCGTGCGCCGCGGCACTCATGACTCGGCGACCCGAGGGCACACTCGTCGTCTCATGGCTCAAGTGTGTCAGAAACACACGTGTGTGTTCAGGCACGATGCCCATCGGATGCCGTCCGTCCCGACCGTCCGCGGTCCCCTTCCCCACCGACGCACGAGACGACGTTGCCGGGTCGCCACGCACGGCCGGGCGACGGCACGGTGCGTCAATTGCCGAACATCGTCATCCACTGCTCGGGGGACGTCAGACGGAACACGTAGTTCTGGGCGCGGGTCCGGCCCATGGTCGCCGAGGCCTCGGGTGGCGAGTAGAAGTGCCCCGGGTAGAGGACCGTGTCATCGGGCACCTTGGCCAGCCGGTGCATGAGCGAGTCGTACATGGCGCCCGGGTCGCTCCCGGGGAAGTCGGTCCGGCCGCACCCGTCGAGGAACAGCGTGTCACCCGCCAGGAGCTTGCCGTCGACGAGGAAGCACTGGCTGCCGGGCGTGTGCCCCGGCGTGTGGACCAGGGTGATCGGCACCTCCCCCACCAGGACGACGTCTCCGCCCGAGTGGGCGACGAGATGGCCGGCGCCGACGCCGGTCGAGCGCTCCACCCACGGCACCTCGTCCGCCTGCAGGTGCACGGGCACGTCGGTGACCTCGAGGAGGCGGTTGATCCCCTCGATGGCCCACCCCTGGAGGCTCCCGCCGATGTGGTCGGGGTGGAAGTGGGTACCGAGGGCCCCGACACACCGCATGTCGTCGGCGGCCAGGATGCCGAGCAGGTCGTCGATGCCGTAGGCGGGATCGACGATCAGCGCCTCACCCGTCTGGCGGTCACCGACCAGGTAGACGAAGTTCACCATCTGTCGCGCCACCTGGTCCGAGGTGGCGAAGTCCCGTCCGGCCAGGAGCTGGCGGAAGTAGAGCCGGTCGGGCTCGGCGTCGGCGGTGTCGTGCGAGGCGCTGGTCACCTCCCCACTGTAGGGTTCGCATCGGGTCGGCGGCCGCCCACGCGGCCCCGCCCGCACCGACGACGCGACCGGGGGATGGCGCTGCGATGACCGACACCACGACCGACACGACCGGCCAGGCCCACACGAGCTCACCCGCCGCCATGTTGCGCCACTGGGCCGCCGTCCAGCCCGACGCGCCGATGCTGACCCTGGGCGGCACCACCGTCACCTGGGGCGAGTGCTACGACCGGGCGGTCACGGTGGCCGCCGCCCTGGCCGCCGACGGCGTCGCGCCCGGCCAGCGGGTGTCCTTCCTCGACCGCAACGGCATCGAGTTCTTCGAGGTCTTCTTCGGCTGCGCACTGCTCGGGGCCGTCAGCGTCGCCGTCAACTGGCGGCTCGCCCCGGCCGAGATGGCCGCCATCATCGAGGACGCGGGCGCACCCGTCCTCATCTACGGGCCGGACTACGAGGCCGCCGTCAAGGAGATCGCCCCGGCGCTCAACTGCGTCCGCGCCTTCGTGCCGCTCGCCGCCTTCGCCGAGTGGCGCGACGCCCATGCCGGTGCGGCCACCGACCCGGGCTTCGTGCCCGGCCCCGACGACGTCATCACCCAGCTCTACACGTCCGGCACCACCGGGCTGCCCAAGGGCGTGATGATCTCCGGTCGCAACCTGGCCACCATCCTGGTCGGCGCGTCCGAAGCGTTCCGAATCGACGAGACCACGGTGTCTATGGTGGCCATGCCGCTGTTCCACATCGGCGGCACCGGCTGGGCCCTCTCGGGCATGTCGCGCGGCGGGCACTCCATCATCGTCCGGGACATCGATCCGGTGGAGATCCTGCGGGTCATCGAGGCTCACTCCATCACCGATGCGTTCGTGGTGCCCGCGGTGCTGATGTTCCTGCTGGCCACGCCCCAGCTGGCCGACACCGACGTGAGCTCGCTCCGCACCATCTTCTACGGTGCCGCCCCCATCAGCGAGGACGTGCTGGTGAAGTCGATCGCCGCTCTCGGCTGCCAGTTCGCGCAGGTCTACGGGCTGACCGAGACCACCGGCGCCATCACATCACTCTTGCCCGAGGACCATGACCCGGACGGGCCGCGCGCCAATCTGCTGCGCTCCGCCGGACGCCCGTTCTCCCACGTCGAGCTGCGCGTCGTCGATGCGGCCACCGGCGAGTCGCTGCCGGCGGGGGCGGTGGGCGAGATCATGGCCCGCTCGGACCAGAACATGCTCGGCTACTGGAACAAGCCGGACGAGACGTCCTCCGTGCTCGACGCCGACGGGTGGTTCCGCACGGGTGACGCTGGCTGGCTGAGCGAGGACGGCTACCTCTTCCTGCACGATCGGATCAAGGACATGATCGTCTCGGGTGGCGAGAACGTCTACCCCGCCGAGGTCGAGAACGCCCTGCTGGCCCACCCCGGGGTCGCCGACGCCGCCGTCATCGGCGTGCCCGACGACCGCTGGGGCGAGACGGTCAAGGCCATCGTGGTAGCTGCACCCGAAGAGGGCCGGTCCCCCGACGACCGGGAGGCGCTGGCCGCCGACATCATCGCCGCGACCCGCGGCCGACTGGCCCACTACAAGTGCCCGACCTCCATCGACTTCGTCGACGCCCTGCCCCGCAACCCATCGGGCAAGGTCCTCAAGCGCGAGCTGCGCGCCCCCTACTGGGAGAACCAGGAGCGGAATATCGGCTGATGGCCGGCGTGCGCCGGGCCCGGTCAGAAGAGGGCGTCCGCCTCGGCATCCTCCGGCCCGTCACCCTCGTCGTCGTCCCCGCCCTCCTGGCCGATGGCCTCGAGACGCGGCACCAGCTCCTCCACGCGCATCCGGGTGCGGCGGAGTCGCCGATCGAGCTCGTCCACGATCTCGGTGGCCCGCTCGAGCTGGTCGACGAGGCGGTCGA